>JAYTZE010000208.1:0-16298 GCA_043742385.1 Ilumatobacteraceae bacterium | reverse complement strand
ACCGCACTGCTAATGCGGGGACCGCCTTCAAGTGGTCCGTGGGTTCAAATCCCACCCTCTCCGCCATGACGGGCCGGTGGTTCAGCCACCGGCCCGTTCTCGTTCCACACAGCGGAAGCCCGGTTACCCCAATGTTGCATTTGTGTGACAACCGGAGTAGACAAAGAGTTATCTGAACGACCTTCTTGGGTCCACGGCGGCGCCCCGGAGGGGTGAGTACACCATGCAGCACGACAACTCCGACGATCCATTTGGGTTCTGGAACGACGAACCCACCCGGCAGTTGAAGCGCACACAGGTCGGAACGCGGGCCCACACCGATACCCGGATGGTGCCGGTGGTGCACGCCGATCGCAGCCGGCCGACCCCGACGCTGCACATCCCTCGCAACCCACTGTTGACCCGCATCGGCGTGATGATCGGTGTCACGTTGCTGCTCGTGCCGTTCGCCCTCAGCCTGCGCGCCGACGATCCACAGGTGCGTGCTTCGGTGATTCAGGGCGAAGACCAGGTACTGGTGGGCCAGTTGCCCGCACCGGCCCCGACCGTCGCAACCCTGCCCCCCGAGACCACCGCACCGACCACGATCCTCGCCACCACCGCAGCACCGATCACGCCCCCTCCAACCGAGGCCGTGATCGCCACTGTCGCGCCTACCGCGCCGCCGACCACGGCCGCGAAGAAAGCGGCGCCGAAGGCCACCACAGTCCCCTCCACTGCGCCACCTGCCGCCGCCGCGCAATCGGCCGCCAAGGCGTGCGCGTCGACCTACACGATCGCCAAGGGCGACGCCTGGTCGACCATCGCCAGCAGGGCCAATGTGTCGATGAAATCATTGCTCGCGGCCAACAACGCCACGATCAATACCTTGCTGCTGCCGGGCAAGAGCATCTGCCTGCCGGCAGGCGCCAGCGACCCGGGGCCGCCGACCACCAAGGCGCCGTCGACCACTCAGCCCGCCACGACGCAGCCAAAGCCGGCGACCACGCAGCCGACGACCCCGCCGGCAACCACGGTGCCGGCCAATACGCAGCCGCCCTCACCAACCAACACCTACACCAAGGCGCAAGTGGCGCAGATCATCCGCGATGTGTGGCCCGACGATCTCGAAGACGAGGCCATTCGCATCGCCACCCGCGAAAGCAACCTCATCCCCACGGTCAAGAACTACTGCTGTTACGGCCTGTTCCAGATCTATTACACCGCCCACCGCACTTGGCTGGCCGGCATCGGCGTCACCAGCGCCGCCCAGTTGTACGACCCGCGGGTCAACGCCACTGCCGCACTCGCGCTGTACAACAAGTCGGGCTGGGGCCCGTGGGCGCTCCCGACGACGACGACGACCGCCGCCACCACCACCGTCACGGCGTAACGCTCACCGCTTGTATCAGTTGCAAACTGCATCGTGGGTGCCAATGCGTGTGGCAAGTCGACCCTGCTGCGAGCCCGCGCCCGCCCTCTACAGCCATCACCTCATCGCCATGCGCGACGGCAGACTGGTCGCCGAGGGCACACCTGCGGAGATCACCACCGAACGCTCGTATACGAGCGTTCGGGTTGCGCTGCGAGGTCATCACCGATCCGGGCGCTGGCACGCCGACAACGGACGAGTCGTCTACGCACTCGGTCCGATCGAGGTCGTCAACTCGTCGTAACCACAGCGAATTGGCGGTGCTGCATCTCGGGCTGTCCCACTACACTCATCTCCCGACATAGGCGCTCGTAGCTCAATGGATAGAGCATTTGACTACGGATCAAAAGGTTGAGTGTTCGAGTCACTCCGAGCGCGCTAGGTGGCGGAGGCGGACGACCTGACGCGTCGCCAGTTCGTCTGCCTGCCACGATGCTCAGTGTCAGCTCGCAGAACGGCTGTCGGTCAGTGGGCTGACACAGAACTCGATGTCTCCGCGAGGCGAATCGATTGATTCGGCCGGGGGATCACTCGGGGCAGCGGTTGACGTCGGGCGTGCCGACAACCGGTGTGCAGATCTTCGGATTGAACGGTGCGAAGTCGCCTTTGCGGTTGTTCCAGCGGGGTACCACCCAGGCGTGCAGCATCCAGAAGTCACCACCGGCGATGTACGTGCCACCGCACGCCTCCGCCCGCGGCCTGCTCGCGGACCACCCATCGACATCGCCACAACTGCGCTGACGATCAATGCGAACGCCAGCCATCTGCGCATAGTCGTTGCTACCAAGCGCCCATCGCGATGTCAAGCCGCCTCGATGGCCGGGGATGTTCAAGATTCGCCCTGCTAGGCAATGATTGACAGGTGACGATCGTTCTCGAGGCCCGGCAGTCCATCGACACGGATCACTCGGCTACCCAGCCGCCGAGCGTCGATCGCTTTCCGACTCGGCTCGTGCTCGTCGCGCTCGTCGGCTCGATCGTGCTTCGGGCCAGGTTCATCACGACACCGTTGAGCGCGGATGAGGGCGGATACCTGGCGGTCACACGCGCCTGGGCCGCGGGAAAGTCCATGTACGGCGAGGCCTGGGTCGATCGGCCCCAAGGATTGCTCGTGCTGTTTCGCCTTTGGGATGACTTGACTGGCGGCTCACCCGCGGCGATCCGTGTGATGGCCATCGTGTTCGGGTGCATCGCCGTCGCGAGTGTGGCGTACATAGTCTTCGCGATCGCTGGCCGACGAGCCGCCGGTGTCGCGGCGATCTTGGTGGCGGTTGCTTCGGCGAATGCACGGATCGAGGGCTTCATCGCCAACGGGGAACTGCTGGCCGGCGCCCTCGCGGCGGCGGGGGTCGCCGCTGCGTGTGCCTACATGTTCCGCGGCCACAGCCTGTCGTGGTTGTTAGTCAGCGGAGTACTCGCTGGATGCGCACTGTCTATCAAGCAATCAGGATTCGACGGCTTCGTCGCAGTGATGCTGTGCCTCGTAGCCGGTGGCCTGACACGGGAGCGCAGATGGCGAACTGTGATTCGCGACTGTGCGGTCGCCGCAGCGGGGCTGGCACTGGTTATGGCGACGCTGGTGGTTCACGGCGTTCTCCTCGGTTTCAGTTCGTGGTGGTATGCCGTGGCCGGATACCGCTTGGGTGGGCTGAACGCCACGTCCGACGCGGACTGGGGCCGCTTTGGGATCACCTCGCTCATCGCCGCACCGACAATCCTGCCGTTGGCGGTCGCCGCGGCGGCGGGACTCGTCGCCTGGCTTGTCCGCGACCGCGTCATCACCCGTGCGACGGTGCTGTTGCCGGCGTGGGTGTGTTGGGCCGTTCTGGCGTTCTTGACCGGCGGGTTGTTCCATCGCCACTACTGGGTGACGCTGACCTTCCCGCTCGCCGCTGCAGCGGCAGTTGCCATCGCCAAGGTCAACGGGCGGTTGCTGGCTGTGGCCACGTGCCTGGCGGTCATCCCATCGTTGATCAGCACCGCGGAAGTGACCATGCTCGACCGAAACTCTGTGGCTATCCGGGCTCACGACGATCCACGCCTTGTCATCAACGAACGCGTCGGGCAGTGGTACATCGAACACCGCACCCCCGGGTCGACGCTGTACGCGATGTGTGCCAGCGCGGCCCTGTACACGATCGCCGACGCGATCCCGCCGTTCCCATTCCTGTGGCTCGATGGAGTACAGAACGGAAAAGAAGCGCAAGCCCAACTGGTCGAACTGTTCAGGGGAGACAACCCGCCGACCTTTGTCGCCATGTTCCAAGACCTCGGCGTATGCAACCCATCCGGTCAGATCGCGGCGTTGCTCAACAGTCGGTACGCCACCCGCGCAGTCGTTGCCGACGCCACAATCCTCATGCTGCGCGACGGCGCCGCGCGCACCTAGACGCGGAGGGCGACGGGGGTTCGCGGCGGTGACGTACAGTGCGGCTGTCATCTCGTTCTACGACCGGAGGCACGCATGGCACTGACCACTGAGACGATGACCGACGAGCAGCGCAAGTCGGTGGCGATCGAGTACCTGAAGGCATTTGACAACGGTGGGGTCACCTCCACGGGCGGCAGCATCCTCGACCTGTTTGCCGACGATGCGCAGGTGTACTTCCCGAAGTGGGGGTTGGCCAACGGCAAAGACGAGATCGGCAAGTTGTTCGGCGACGTCGGCGCCACGTTGAAGGGCATCACCCATCACTTCTCACACTTCAACTGGGTCTTCTCTGGTAGCGACACAGTTGTCGCCGAAGGCACCAGTCACGGCGAGCACCAGGATGGGCCGTGGCGTGCGGGCGCACCCGAATCAGGTGCAGGTCGCTGGTGCGACGTGTTCGAGATTCGCGATTGGAAGATCCAGCGCGTCTTCATCTACCTCGACCCCGACTACGCCGGCAAAGACACGGCCCGCTATCCCTGGCTGAGCTAGGAAGTCCGAGCCGCGACGATGCTCAGCGAACCCTGGTTGCTGCAGCAGCATCGGGGGCACCGTGACGATCGGGGTGCAGGATCGACGCGAAGATCTCAACCCCGTCGACCACGCGCGGGCTCGGGCGGACCACAAACGCGTCGGCATCGACCGCCCACACTTCAGCATGATCGGCAAGCGCGCCGCGGGCAACCACCTGCTTGGCCAACTCGGTGGCACCAGCGAGGCGGAACCCGCACGGCGCGACGATCACGACGTCGCATCCACATTGGCCAACCTCGTCCCATGTCGCACCCTGCGAGTTGTGGCCCGGCCGGCCCATCACCGATCGGCCGCCAGCGGCGGTGATCATGTCGGGAACCCAGTGACCATCGGTGAACGCCGGGTCGGTCCATTCCAACAACAGTGTTGGTCGGGCGACGACACCATCGAGTTTGGTCGTGACAGCCGCTAGCCGGTCGCGGCACTCGGCCATGACCACCGCAGCCTCCGCGGTCGTACCGGTCGCCTCGCCAATCAGGCGAACCGAATCGATCACGTCGGCCAGCGTCATCGGGTCCAGCGTGAGAATCTGGGCACTGCAGCCGAGATACGCCACTGCGTCGTCGACCTTGGTCACGTCGACCGCACACACGGCGCACAGGTCTTGGGTCACGACGAGTGTCGGGTCGATGTCGGCGAACGCATCGCGATCGAGGTGGTACAGGTCCTCCCCCGCCGCCATCCGCTGCTTCACGACAGCGTCGATCTCCACCGGGGTCAGGCCTTCTGGAAGCGCGGATGTCGACACAATCCGCTTGGTGCGGGCCTCGGCAGGGAAGTCACACTCGAACGTCACTCCGACCACCTGATCGCCCAGGCCGAGCTGAAAGAGCATCTCGGTCGCCGATGGCAGGAGGGAGAGGATGCGCATGCGGCTCGATGCTACGGCAACGCCGATTCTGGCCCGACGACATCTGGTGACTTAATCCGATAGGCCCAGAGTTGTGTCGCATGTCTCATACCTGCGACCCGAACCTCCTGGGCAGACAGCACTGTTTGGGACCAAACTATCTCCGTACTGTCGAAGAGGAAGTGAAACGGAGGCTCCCCATGAGCACCTCGACAGGCAAACCAGCGGATGCACAGCACCACCGGGTTGGAAGACTGCATGCGCTCGTCGGCGTCATCGTCGCCGTAGTCCTCTCCATTCTCGGTGTAGGTGTCGTAGCCAACGCCGCTGAGCAGGTCGCCATCAGCATCACCACCACGTTGAGCCCATCGAACGTGACCATCCACGTGGGAACGACAATCACCTGGACCAACAACGACGCCCAGCAGCACGAACTGCGTTCCGAATCGGGCCCCGTCGAATTCCGGTCCGACACTCTCGACCCCGGACAGAGCGCCTCGATCACCTTCAACACGGTGGGCACCTACACCTACCTCGACCATCAGAACCACGACTCGTCGGCGTACCACGGAACCATCGTGGTGACGAACACCGCCACCCCGGCGCCCCCTTCGGCCAACGGCCCCACGCCACCCGCGGCGACACCGGCGGCACCAATGACAGCCTCCATTCGGCTGGCGGGTGGACAGTTCTCACCGACGAGCGTCACGGTCGGTGTCGGCGGCACTGTGACGTGGCTGAACGACGACGGGTCGAAGCACACGGTGACCGCCGACAACGCCACATTCGACAGCGGCACGTTCGGTGCCGGCGCAACGTTCACCCACACCTTCACGACTGCTGGCACGTACGCCTACGGATGCGACTTCCACGGCAACATGCGTGGCACCGTCATCGTGACTGCTGCAGTCGGTACGTCGCCGCCGGCCGCTGGCCCGCCTTCGGCACCGGTCACCCCAACGCCGGCAGCGGTCCCGCCCAATGCCCCAACAGCGCCCGCAACACCGGGCAGCAGCGCCACCAACGAATCGGTGAACATCGCCAACGATCTCTTCTCGCCGGCAGCGCTCACAGTGAACGCGGGTAGCACCGTGACCTGGACCAACACTGACACCGTGACCCATACGGTGACGGCGGACGGTCAATCATTCACCAGTGGGCTGATGAAGAAAGCGACCAGTTGGTCGCACACATTCGCTTCGCCGGGGACGTTCCCGTATTTCTGCGAGATCCATCCGGAGATGACCGGAACCGTGATCGCCAAGGCACCCGACGGGACCATTCCGGCGGCCGCTCCTACAGCGCCGAACGACGCGGCAGCAATTGCCGGAACCACCGCGGCAACCACAGCGGGCGGTATCGCCGCCGCGGGTTCGGCCGGTGCAGCAACGGGAACCATTGCCATCAACGACACAGGCTTCACTCCAGCAAGCTTCCGGGTCGCAGTCGGCGGAACGCTGACATTCGCCAACAGAGGCAAAGCGATGCACACAGTCACGGCCAGCAACGGTTCATTCGACAGCGACATGATCAAGCCCGCCAGCGCATGGGTGCATACCTTTGCCACTCCCGGATCGTTCACCTACACATGCATCCTGCACCCGAACATGCGCGGCACGATCGAAGTCGGTAGCGCGCTCGGGCAAGCGATCGAGTCCGCAGCACCGAACCAAGGGTCAGGAGCCACCGGCCAGCCGGATTCGGCGCCGACGACAGCCGCTGGAAGTGCCGCCGACACAGCCATTCAGCCTGTCAGTGTCGATGTCGCAGACAATGAGTTCCGACCCGATCCGGCCATCGTCGCGGTCGGTGGCACCGTGACCTGGACCCTCGTCGGGGCTGCAGCACACACGGTGACCGCCGACGAGCAGTCGTTCAATTCCGGACTGCTGAAGCCAGGCGAGAGCTACCAATACACCTTCACCACACTCGGATCGTTCGCCTACACATGCCTGGTGCATCCGGGCATGATCGGCACCGTGGAAGTCGTCCCACCTGAGCAGGCAGCGGTCCAACAGCCGGTGCCAACAGACGGCGGCAGCTCGCAGATGCAGCAAGCACTGAGTCAGCGGGAAACAATCGCCGCCGCCGGCCCCGCGAAGGACGCAGGCCTCTGGGGCGACACCCTCCTCGGAATCGCCGCTGTGCTGTTGGCGTGCTGCGCTTTGGTGCTCGCTCTCAAGTCCTTCCTGAAAGTTCTCGGCTCGAACGATCCCATCCCTGAAACCTTGATGGTTCCTAGCGACGCGCTGACGGCTAACCCGATGTGATCCCGTTGCGGGACGGACGGCCCTTTCCAGGCCATGACACCACGACGTACCGTGGGATCGGGCAAAGGAGATCCCAATGAAAGCGCTCGTTGTGTACGAATCGATGTTTGGCAACACCAGGCACATCGCCGAGGCGATCGCCGAGGGATTGCGAGAGTCAATCCCGACCGAAGTAACGCCTGCGCGGCACCCAGAAGCGGTTGACCTCGACGATGTTGAATTGGTGGTCGTCGGTGCACCGACTCACGCTTGGGGGCTCAGTAGCGAGCGCACCCGCGACGGAGCGGCACAAGACAACGCCAAGCATCCCGATCATCTCCTGGATTCGCGCCCGCTCGGGCCCGGGGTCCGCGAATGGCTGAAGGAACAGCCCGGGCGACGCTCCTGCCGCGCAGTGGCGTTCGACACAAGGATCGACAAGCCGAAGGTTCTCACCGGCTCGGCCGCACGGGCGATCCAGCGCCGACTGCGCCATGCACACTTCTCGAGCTTTGCGAGCCCCCACAGCTTCACGGTCACGGGTACGGCTGGACCGCTCACCTCCGGCGAGATCGAGCGCGCTCGGCAGTGGGGCGAAGCGATGGGCCGTTCGATCTCCCCCCGCGTGGCGGCCAGAGCGACGCCCCACAGGGCCGCCCGACGATGACGGCAGTGGTCGAGCCCGGCGCACCGCCGATCTATCCAAGCCAGTGGGAAAGCGACGTCGTGTTGATCGACGGCGGCACCGCTCACCTTCGGCCGATCCGGCCCGAAGACATCGAACAACTTCGTGCCTTGCACAGCCGCCTGTCACCGGAATCGATCTACTACCGATTCTTCTCGCCGATTCCGCGCGTTCCCGAGGCCCAGCTGCATCGACTGGCCGAGGTCGACTACCACGATCGTTTCGCCCTGGTCGCCGAGCTCGACGGACAGGTCGTTGCCGTAGCCAGATACGACCGAGGCACGGACGACACGGCGGCAGAGGTCGCGTTCGTCGTCGAGGACGACCAGCAACGCCGCGGTCTGGCAACTGTAATGCTCGAACACCTCGCTGCGGTGGCCAGAAGCAATGGCATCGAACGCTTCGACGCCGAGACGCTGCCCGACAACCGGGCGATGATGGACGTGTTTCGGCATGCCGGCTTCAACGTCACCAGCCATTTCGACAGCGGGGTCATCGAAGTCAGCTTCCCGCTGGCTCCGTCGGACGACCTCGACGAACACATCGAGGAACGCGAGCGCGCTGCAGTGGTCGCGTCGATCAAGAGAATCCTGTGCCCATCGTCGATCGCGGTCATCGGAGCGAGCCGTACCGCGGGCACGATCGGCCACGAGCTCGTACACAACCTGGTGCGCAGCGGTTTCAGTGGCGCCGTGTTTCCTGTCAATCCTCACGCCGGCTCAATCGGCGGGATTCATGCCTATGCCAGCGTGAACGACACGCCAGTCGCACCTGACCTGGCGATCATCGCGGTTCCCGCAGACAGAGTTGCCGCCATGGTGACCGAGTGCGGCGAGGCTCATGTGGGTGGAATCGTCATCATCAGCGCCGGATTCGCCGAACTCGGGACCGACGGGCGAGCGGTCGAAGCCTCACTCGTGAAGGCCGCGAGGCGGTACGGCATGCGCGTCGTCGGCCCGAACTGCATGGGCCTGGCCAACACCAACCCGCTGATACAGATGAACGCTACGTTCGCCCCCGTCGACCCGATACCTGGCAACGTCGCATTCATGACGCAATCAGGGGCGCTCGGCATCTCGTTGATCGATGAAAGTGCGCGGCGAGGCATCGGGATTTCAAGCTTCGTGTCGGTCGGTAACAAGGCCGATATCTCCGGTAACGATCTCTTGCGATATTGGGAGACCGATGAGTCGACCGCAGTGATTGCGCTCTACCTCGAGTCGTTCGGAAACCCTCGAAAGTTCGTGCGCATTGCTTCGCGTGCGGCCCGGGTCAAGCCCATCATCGCCGTGAAGTCCGGCCGCAGCCCGGCGGGAGCCCGCGGCGCGATGTCACATTCGGCCGCATTGGCAACGTCCGACGATGTCGCTGAACTGGTGCTTTCGCGGGCCGGGGTGACCCGCGTCGACACCCTGGAGGAGCTCTTCGACACGACGCAGGCCTTCGCCAGCCAGCCGGCGCCGGCCGGACGGCGTGTGGCCATCGTCGGCAATGCCGGAGGACCGGCCATCTTGGCCGCCGACGCCGCAACCGCCCACGGGTTGACCGTTCCCGAGCTCAGCACCGAAACGCAGGCACGCCTCGCCGGCTTCCTCCCGGCTGCCGCAGCCCTGGGCAATCCAGTCGACATCGTCGCTTCGGGATCGCCCGCAGCCTTCGAGCAAGCCCTCTGCGTCGTGCTCGAGGACCCCGACATCGACGCCGTTCTGGCGATCTATGTACCACCCCTACCTGATCGCGATCGCTCGATGCTCGATGCCATCGCCACCGCTGCGGCCAAGCACCCCGACAAGACGATGTTGGCCACCGTGCTCGCTGGAAACGAGACCGTACAGATGGGTGGGCTGAAGATTCCGACATATCGCTTCCCCGAGTCAGCAGTCCGAGCGCTCGCCCACATGGCCAGCCGCTCAGCGTGGTTGCAGTCAAACGACACCGACGTTCCCGAGCAACTGATCGACACCGCAGAGGCACGCAAGGTGATCACTGACTTTCTGCGAGGGACCCCCGACGGTGGCTGGCTCGACACGACGTCAGCGGTGGCGCTGGTGGCTGCGGCTGGGTTGCCCCTGGTCGAGACTGCGATCGTCGGCGGGCTCGACGAAGCAGTCGAGGCAGCCATTCGTCTCGGGTTCCCGGTGGCGTTGAAGGGCGACGGCGCTTCGATCCTGCACAAGACCGATGTCGGCGCCGTCAAGTTGTCCCTCGTCAACGAGCAGGCAGTGAGGGACGCTGGCTCGGCGATGCAGGCTGCATTGGGCGATCAGCTCGAAGGCTTCGTTGTGCAGCGCATGGCCCCGGCGGGCGTGGAGTTGTTGGCCGGTGTTGCCACCGACCCTGCGTTTGGGCCATTGGTGATCTTCGGATCTGGCGGCACCGCAGCAGAACTGCTGAAGGACCGCGTCGTGCGTCCGGCTCCACTGCGCGTCAACGATCCGGGGCTCATGGTTCGAGGACTGCGAATCTCTCCACTGCTCGACGGCTACCGCGGCATGCACGTGATCGATCACGTGCCGATCGAATCGCTGCTCGTTCGCCTCGGTCAGCTGGCCGACTCCATTCCAGAGATTGTCGAGATCGATCTCAATCCCATGATCGCAACGCCGCAGGCGCTCCATGTCGTCGACCTCCGAATTCGAGCGGTGCCCAACGTGGCGCACCCCGAGCTATCAGTGCGGAGGATGCGATGAGCACCGAGCCCAGCACGTCGAACGACTTGATCGTGGTAGGAGTCGACACCTCGCCGGAATCGATCGCTGCCCTGCTCTGGGCGGCTCGACTGGCGTCGAACACCGGCGCCGAGCTACTCGTCGTGCACGCCGAAGGTCTGCTCGAAGAAGGCGACTACGTGCCACATGTCGACGTCAACAGCCTTATCGCCGCCACCCTGTCGGGAGGTGCGCCAATCGCTGCTCTGACCTCGCTCGTGGAACCGGGCCCACCGTGCGACACGCTCTTGCGCGTGGCCGAGCGCTCCGGCGCACATCACATTGTCGTGGGGCACCGTGGTGTAGGCAGCACTGGATCCGATGTCGGCTCGACAGCGCTCTCACTGGTCACCCGCTCAACCATCCCGGTGACGGTGGTCCGCAGCGTCGATCAGCCACAGTGATCTCGAACTCCTGGCCAGGCAACCAGGAGTTCAGGACCAGCCCGTGCCTTACACTTCGGCGACTTGCCGTTCCGCCAGACGAGCACGCAGGAACTTCAGCACCTTGATGTGCTTTTTCGTGTCGGCGATCACCAGCTCGATCAACATTCCCCACAGGGTGGATGTGCGCACGCTACGGACCTCGCGCCGCAGACTCCGCGAGGCGCGGAGGTCGGCCTCTTCGAACTCCAACAACTGATCGACCATCTTGATCGTTTGTGGTGCAACGGGGTGATAGTCGACGTGGGGAATGCCATCGGGCGCATCGCGCAGCTCGGCCAGCGCCTTGATCGTCTCGATCCATTCCGAGAAGAGCTTGTGGTGCCGGGCCTCGTCCTCGCCGATCAGTTCGGCGATGAACGCCACGTACGGGTGATCATCGTGAGCGAGCGCCTCGTACAGGTCGATCACTTCCTTCTCCGACTCGACGTGGGAGATGAGGTGTTCGATCAGGACCCGGTCGCACTCGCTGAGGTCGTAGGGGATTCGACTTGTGGTCATTGTCGAAGTGTCGGCTATGTCGAGCCAAGGCGACAGGGAACTTCGAGGTACGTTGCCGGGAACTTCGACCCTACCCATCGGGCCCAAAATGGGGCAGGATTTCACGATGAGCGAGTTGACTGCAACGAGCCGGCACAGCCACGCGGCCAGAGCGCTGTCCTGCCTCGATCTCACCAGCCTGAACCTCGACGACACACCCGAGCGTCTCGACACGCTGTGCGATCGAGCGCTGTCGCCGGCGCCCGGCATCGACCTGCACCCCGCCGCAGTGTGCATCTATCCACGATTCATCAAGCAGGTCAGAGCCCGCCTCGACGGAAGCGGCATCTCTGTCGCGGCAGTAGCGAATTTCCCACTGGGAATGTCACCGGTCGCAGAAGTCGTCGTTGAGGTGCAGCGGGCGTTGGACGATGGGGCAGATGAGATCGACGTCGTATTCCCGTTCCGGGCGTACCTGGCCGGCTCCCACCTCATCGCCGGCGAATTCGTGCAACGCATCGCCGACCTGTGCCACGACGGTGCCCGCCGTGCAACCCTGAAGGTCATCCTGGAAACGGGGGTGCTGCAGGACACCACCGTGATCAAAGCCGCCGCCGTGGTGGCAGCTGCCAACGGTGCCGACTTCTTGAAGACTTCGACCGGAAAGCTCGATCCGGCGGCGACACCCGAGTCTGCCGAGGCACTGCTCCAGGTCATCGCTGCAGCACGACTCGAAGGACAGGCGATCGGTCTCAAGGTTGCGGGGGGCGTGAAGACCGTTGTCGAGGCAGCGGGCTATCTCGAACTGGCCGATCGCTACCTTCAGCCCGACGCTGCAGATCCCTCGAACTTCCGCTTCGGTGCCAGCGGATTGCTGAATGACATCATCCGCGTGCTGGGCAGCTCCCACCACACGCAGCTGTCGTCGGAGTACTAGTGACTGCGACGTTCCTGCCGCAGGAAATCATTCGGGCCAAGCGCGACGGTTCACGTTTGACCGATGCCGAGATCGAACAGTTCATCGGTGGTCTCACCGACGGAAGCATCGGCGATGGTCAGGCCGCTGCGCTTGCCATGGCTGTCTACTTCCAAGGCATGGACATCGACGAACGTGTCGCGCTGACCCGAGCAATGTCGCAATCCGGGACAACGATGCACTGGGATCGCGCCGACCTGCACGGCCCAGTGGTCGACAAGCATTCGACCGGCGGGGTGGGCGACAAGGTCAGTCTCATGCTCGCTCCTCTCGTTGCGTCGTGCGGCGCCCACGTGCCGATGATCTCTGGTCGCGGCCTGGGGCACACGGGCGGCACGTTCGACAAACTTGAAAGCATTCCTGGCTACGACGCTCGGCCCGACAACGACCTGTTTCACAAGGTCGTCGCCGAAGTGGGCTGCGCGATCATCGGGCAGACATCGGACCTCGCGCCCGCCGATAGGCGGTTGTATGCGATACGTGATGTCACGGCCACCGTCGAGTCCATCGCGCTGATCACCGCTTCGATCCTGGCCAAGAAACTGGCAGCCGGTCTCGATGCGTTGGTGATGGACGTCACCTTCGGCAATGGGGCATTCATGCCCGACGTTGCACGAGCCGAGGAACTAGCCCGCAGCATTGTCGACGTCGCCAGCAAGGCGGGGCTGAAGACCAATGCCTTGCTGACCGACATGAACCAGGTGCTGGGCAGCACTGCAGGCAACGCCCTCGAAGTGCGCGAGGTGATCGACTGGCTGACCGACGCCTACGACGATGCCAGGCTGACGGAGGTGGTGTTCGCTCTCGGTGCGGAGATGTTGCTGCTCGGTGGCCTGGCGGCCGACCTCGAGTCCGCGACCAATCGGTTGGTTGCAGCCCGCGCAGACGGCAGTGCAGCCGAGCGATTCCAGCAGATGGTCACCGCGCTTGGCGGACCGGCCGACCTCGTTCACAACCCGGCAGCACACCTTCGCTCGGCGGCTGTCACGCAGCGGGTCGTACCCAGCCAGAGTGGATACGTCAACGAAATGGACACGCGCTCTGTTGGGTTGGTCGTCGTTGCGTTGGGCGGTGGCCGCATGCGCGTAGAGGACACCGTCGATCATGCGGTTGGACTCAGCCACATAGCTGGCCTCGGCGACTACGTCGACCACGAGCGTCCACTCGCCGTCGTTCATGCTCGGAATGAGTCCGAGGCCACGATCGCCGCCAATGCGGTGCGTGCGGCCTGTTCGATCGACGATGTCAGCCCGATATCCGGCCCGGTGGTCGCCTTGCGGATCACGGCGTAGGTTTCAGGACTCCGCGCGTCCCGACGCGCAATGCTGACCGCTCGGGACGAACGGCCGTAGCAGCCACATATCGCACTGGCTGATACTTGGAGGATGCAGACCCAGGCTCTAGAGGCACCAAGCGTGTCGCGGAGAGACGACACGCTGGCGGATGCCATCCCGTCGGATGGTGCCATGTCGATGGTGCTCGATCGCACGACGGACGGAGTCATGCTGACCGACGGCAACGGCAGGATCGTGTATGCGAACGTGCCACTTCTGCAGTTGTTCGGTTACGACGCCGAAGACTTGATCGGTCAGCCCCTCGAGATCCTGTTGCCGGAGAATCTCCGCAAGCACCATCGCGACCACGTCAAGGGCTTCCTCGCAGCGCCCACTCCACGTCCCATGGGGCGCGATGACCTCGACCTCGTCGGTCGGCACGCCGATGGGTCGATCTTCTCCATCGATGTGCAGTTGAGCGCGCTGCCGGGGTCAACGCTCGTCGTGGTGACGATCCGCGACATGACAGCGCAACGACGAGCGACAGCCGACCTCGCGATCGGTAAGATCGATCTCACCAATGCCAATGCCCGGATTGATCGGCTGCAGGGTTCTCTCGACTTGGTCATCCAGCGGTTGTTCGCGCTCGGCACATCGATTGCCGCGGGCGCCTCGGACGAATCGGTGTTGAGCGAGCGTATGGCGGCGGCGCTTCATCACATCGACCAGGTCATCGAGGCCGTACAAAGCGGACGTCAGGCAGTTGGTCCCTAGCGAGGAAGGACATCCGGCCCGTGACCGTGATCGACAACGGAAGTTCGCAGGGTTCACCGAGCCACAAGGTGTCCTGCTCCTGGACCTTCGTGCCCTGGTGACCGCGGCCAGCGCAGCGCACACTGCGACTACGGGAGAGGTGCACAACGCGCCCAACGGAAGGAGCCGACATGAAGATCAAGGACATCACCGTGCGACCGCCGGTCACGGCCCCGGCGGAGACGACCATCCAACGCGCAGCTCGACTGATGGCCGGTGAAGCCGTCGGATCGCTGATCATCGCCGACGGCGACCAACTGCTTGGCATCGTCACCGATCGCGATCTCGTCGTCAGGGCAGTCGCTCGGGGGTTGCCACTCGACACTCGCGTCGACGACATCATGACCATGAACGTCATCGCGCTCGACGTCGACACCGACGTACGCGATGCAATACGAGCGTTCGGCAATCACGCCGTGCGACGGTTGCCCATCGTGCAGGACGGCAAGCTCGTCGGCCTGCTTTCTCTCGACGATCTGATTGTCGCTCTCGCCGGCCAGTTCGGAGAGGTGACGCAGGGCCTGACTGCTCAATTGTTGTTCCCGCACGCCTTCGACGAACCGAGCCATCCGGCGCATGTGGAGTGACGCAGCCGACCAGCGGGGACCTTGGTCCTTGGTAACGGGCACGATATGTGGTCCCATAGGGGGATGGACGAAGTATCCCAGAAGATCACGGTGTTCCTCCTTGATGATCATGAGTTGGTCCGGGAGGGTGTTCGACAACTGTTGGAGGCGGACGGCACCATCGAAGTGGTCGGTGAGGCGGGCACATGTGCCGATGCTGTTGCCCGTATTCGAGCCACTCGACCACAGGTCGCCGTTCTGGACGTGCAACTGCCCGACGGAAGTGGCGTCGAGGTCTGCCGCGACGTGCGCAGTCTCCGCCCCGATCTGGTGTGCCTGATGCTGACCTCGTTCTCCGACGAAGAGGCACTCTTCCAGTCGGTGATGGCGGGCGCCGCGGGGTACGTCCTGAAACAGATCCGAGGCAACGACCTCGTTTCCGCAGTACACCGTGTCGCGCGTGGCGAGTCACTCATCGACCCTGCTGTAACGGGCCAGTTGCTCGAACGGCTGCGCAACCCGCACCAAGACCAAGATCCTCGGCTGGCCGCCTTGACCGAACTGGAACGAACGATCCTCGACTACGTGGCAGAGGGTCTGACCAATCGACAGATCGCCAACAAGGTCAATCGCGCTGAGAAGACGGTGAAGAACTACATGTCGTCGATCCTGATGAAGCTGGGCATGACAAGAAGGACCGAGGCCGCCGTATTCGCCGTCCGGGCCAAGACGGAGCAGTGATCAGCAGGTAGTCAACCTCACCGCGTGACGTGGGATCGAGGCACGATCCAACGCACCTCTGTGCCTCGCGGAGCGCCCTCATAGAACGAAGCCTCGCCGCCGAGTCGCGACGCCCGTTCGCGAATGTTGCGAAGTCC
>JAYTZE010000207.1:0-3864 GCA_043742385.1 Ilumatobacteraceae bacterium | reverse complement strand
CGACGTCGTCGAGACCGTTGAGGAATCGATACTGGGTTTGCGGGGCCATCGGGAACGAGTGGGCAATACCGGCGGCTGGCACCTCGACGCTGAGACGTTCGACGTCGACGGTGATCTCTGTTGAGGGGTCGGCTTCGATCGCTGCCCATATCTCTTCGACGGTTGCTTCGGGAACGACCACGGGGACGAGCCCGTTCTTGGCGCAGTTGTTGCTGAAGATGTCGCTGAAGCTCGGTGCAATGACGGCGTCGAATCCGCCCTGCTGGATGGCCCACACGGCGTGCTCGCGTGATGACCCCACTCCGAAGCTGGGCCCAGCCACCAGGATCGACGCGCCGGCATAGCGCTCGTCGTTGAGCACGAAGTTGCGATCGTCGCGCCACGTCGAGAACAGGCCCTTCTCGAATCCGGTGCGCTCGACACGTTTCAGCCACTCGGCAGGAATGATCTGATCGGTATCGACGTCGCTGCGCCGCAGAGGTACCCCGCGCCCCGAGATGACATGCACGGACTTCATTGCGCCGCTCCTAGATCGTCGGGTGTGCCGAAATGGCCGAGGACGGCAGTGGCGGCCGCGACGGCGGGGGATACGAGGTGTGTGCGACCGCCACGACCTTGCCGTCCTTCGAAGTTGCGATTGCTGGTGCTGGCCGAGCGCTCGCCCTGTGCCAACTTGTCGGGGTTCATCGCCAGGCACATGCTGCAACCCGGCTCGCGCCAGTCGGCGCCTGCCGCGCGGAACACCAGATGCAGCCCTTCGGCCTCGGCCTGGGTTTTCACAGCATGACTGCCCGGAACCACCATCACGCGCGGCACGGTGACCACCCGTCCCTTCAGTACTGCGGCCGCAGCGCGCAAGTCTTCGATTCGGCTGTTGGTGCAGCTGCCGATGAAGACCGTGTCGACTGCGATGTCGCGCATCCGTGTGCCGGCCTCGAGGCCCATGTACTCCAGGGACCGAGCGACGGTCTCGCGTGTTGTCGCATCTGCAAAGTCATCGGGTGATGGCACGCTGCCGTCGATGGTCGTGACTTGGGCAGGGTTGGTACCCCACGTGATGTGCGGCCGAAGTGTTGCTGCGTCGATGACGACTGCTTTGTCGTACACCGCTCCGTCGTCGGTTACCAGCGAACGCCAGTCGGCGACCGCGGCATCCCACTCGCTGCCCTGCGGGGCGTTGGCTCGACCATGCAGGTACTCGAACGTCGTGTCGTCGGGTGCGATCAGACCCGCCTTGGCGCCAGCTTCGATCGACATGTTGCACACCGTCATGCGGCCTTCCATCGACAGTGCCCGGATTGCCGAGCCGCAGTACTCGATGACGTGGCCGATCCCACCCCCCGTGCCGATGCGGCCGATGATGGCGAGGATGATGTCCTTGGCCGTGACGCCAACCGGAATCTGGCCCTCGACCGTGACGCTCATCCACTTCGGCCGAGATTGCGGCAGCGTCTGGGTGGCTAGTACGTGCTCGACCTCGCTGGTTCCGATGCCGAACGCCAACGCCCCGAACGCGCCGTGGGTTGCGGTGTGGCTGTCGCCACACACGACCGTCATACCCGGCAGCGTGCGCCCCTGCTCGGGTGCGATCACGTGCACAATGCCCTGACCGGGGTCGCCCATCGGGAAGTTGACGATCCCGAACTCTTTGGTGTTCTCCCGCAACACTTCGACCTGACGGGCCGAGATGGGATCCGCGATCGGCTTGTCGATATCAGCGGTCGGAACATTGTGGTCTTCGGTGGCCACCGTGAGGTCGGGCCGACGTACCGGCCGACCCGACAATCGCAAGCCGTCGAAGGCCTGTGGGCTGGTGACCTCGTGGACCAGATGCAGGTCGATGTACAGCAGGTCGGGTTCGTCGGGTGCCGAATGCACCACATGCCGCTCCCATAGTTTCTGGGCAAGTGTTTGAGGTCCGGAAGTCATAGAATCTCACTTTCTGAGATATCATTCTCGCTAATGGACAGTGTAAGCGGCGTCGGCGTCATTGACAAAGGGGTGCTCATTCTTCGCGCCCTCGGGCGCGCACCGCTCGATCTGGCGACGTTGCAGGACGAGACGGGGTTGCCGAGGGCGACGGCTCACCGACTGGCGGTCGCCTTGGAGCTACACGGACTGGTGCGCCGCGATCCCCAAGGCCGCTTTTGCCTCGGATTCGAATTGATCCGTCTCGGTCGCGCGGCAGAAGATGAGTTTCCGCTCGCCGAGATCACTCGACCGATTCTCACCGCATTGCGCGACGCGACCGGCGAGAGTGTGCAGTTGTATGTCGCCGATGGAGACGGTAGGCGTTGCGTGGTCTCGCTGGAATCGACTCACGGCTTGCGCTGGATTGTTCCGCAGGGCGCATTGCTACCGCTTGATCGCGGCTCTGCCGGAAGCGTGCTGCTGGGTGCCGACATAGCAGAGAGCGTCGAGGAGCGCGAGCCGGGCGTGGCTTCGGTCAGTGCCGCCGTTCGGGATCGCAAGGGACACATCGTCGCTGCGGTCAGTCTCAGCGGGCCCGTCGAGCGATTGAGTCGACAACCGCAACAGCGATTTGGTCGCCAGGTCGCAGACGCCGCCCACGCGGTGATGGCAGCGGTCGGTCGCTAGCGGGCCAGTCTCGGGAAAAGACGAAGTGCGCTCGTGGCCAATTCGGTCGGTGAGATCGGGTTGCCATCACTTGTGATCCAGCCAAGGCCACCCGCGACGATTGGCTCGGGCGTGAATGGCCAGTCGCTGCCGTACATCACTTGGCCTGGATCGACCAGCTCGGGTGGTGTCAAACGCAAACTCGATCATCGGTCGCGGGAAGCCGAGTGCGGTGCACTCCCAGCAGGCCGGTGAGGTGGGATGGCTGAAGACAACGGCGTTACGTCGATCAGTGACACACGACGAGCCTGGGCGGCTGGTCATTCGCACCTCCGTGAACGACCCGACCCCGCGACCGACGTCACGCGTGTTTCCGGTCGGCGAGCGTACTGCGTAGTCTCGGCGGCGATGGGCCGCCTCGACGCACTTGACCTCACGCAGCGCCTCGCCCGCAAGGAATACGACGAGCGCCTCACTGCCGCCCAGCGGCGGTTGCTGCACCTGCGTTTGCACGTCGGCGGCCAGATGGGCTCGGGTGAACTCGGGCCGGGCCTCGTATTCGTGTTCGAGGGCAGTGACGCGGCCGGCAAGGGCGGCGCGATCAAGCGCCTCGTCGAGCCGCTCGACCCGCGTCACTACCGGGTGTCGTCGTTTTCCAAGCCGACCTTCGATGAGAAGCGCCATCCGTTCCTGTGGCGCTTCTACCCCTACGTGCCGGGCCTGGGCGGGATGTCGGTGTTCGATCGCAGCTGGTATGGGCGGGTACTCGTCGAACGCATCGAGGGTTTCGCAACGGAGGACCAATGGACCCGGGCCTACGAGGAGATCGTCCAGTTCGAGCGCGCCAACGCGCTGGAGGGTGTGATCATCGTGAAGTGCTGGTTGCAGATCAGCGTCGACGAGCAGCTGAAGCGGTTCGAGGATCGTCAGAACGATCCCCTGCGACGGTGGAAGATCACAGAGGAGGACTGGCGCAACCGCACGAAGGCAGGCGAGTATTTGATCGCAGCCGAGGAGATGTTCGAACGCACCGACCACCACCTCGCGCCGTGGGACATCATCTCTGGTGAGCACAAGCGACTGGCCCGAGTGCAAGTACTCGAGACAGCGATCCACCGGGTCGAGCAGGGCATGGTCCGATGGGGTATGGATGTGCCCGCGACCGACGACCTCGGCCAAGCGCACTGACGGACGCTGGTTCTTGGCAGCGGTCAGTACACCGCGATGAGATCGAGCACGACGATCAGATCGGTTGAGGCCGGCAACCCGAGATCAGAGTTGCCGTCG
>JAYTZE010000206.1:0-1859 GCA_043742385.1 Ilumatobacteraceae bacterium | reverse complement strand
AGCGTTGGGTCGCCACCAGCGTCGTGCGCGGCAGTGCCAACGGCGCCGTCTCGGCAGTTGCGTATGCCGCGCTTGGCGATGTCACAGCGACGCAGTTCCGGGCGTTGGCGTCGATCCAGCGCGAACTGGGTGCCGACGTACGGCTCAGCAATCGGCAGAACGTGGTCTTTCGCGGTCTGACCGATACTCAGTTGCCGGTGCTCTACGCCCGGCTCGAGGCCATCGAGATGGCTCGTCCCGGCGCCGAACTGGCTCGCGATGTCGTCGCCTGCCCTGGCGCCGACACCTGCAACATCGCCGTCACCCAGTCGCGTGGCCTTGCCAAGGCGATCGGCGAGAAGCTCGAAGAAGAAGGCTTGTCCGAGATCGGTGGCGTGCGCGTGAACATCTCCGGCTGCACCAACAGCTGCGGACAGCATCACACCAGCGATATCGGCTTCTTCGGCGCCGAGCGACGCGCTCACGGCCGGTCGGCGCCTGGCTACCAGATGTTGCTCGGTGGCTACGTGGGCCAGGAGCAGGTCCATTTCGGAGACAAGGCCCTGCGCCTTCCTGCGAAGGCCGCGCCTGACGCTGCCGTTCGGGTGATCCGACGATTTGCCGACGAGCGCACAGCGGGCGAGTCATTCCGCGGCTGGATGGATCGATCGGGTGGCGCTACGGCGATCGCCGAAGGGCTGAAAGACCTCGACTTCTTCCCGTCGCCCGACGAGGCCCCTGAGTTCTACGCCGACTTCGACGAGACGGGCCCATTCGTGGCTGAAATAGGCGAGTCGGAGTGCGCAGTCTGAACCGTCGGTACGACGCCGCGGTTACAGCCATCGATGCCGCCAACGCGGCTGACCCCAACAGCGTCGACGTGCGCGGACAACAGGTGGCACTCGCCCTGATCCACGGCCGCCTCGCTACGGAATGGATCGAGCAACTCGTCGACAAACCTGACGAGGCCTTGCTGCTGGCGGCTCGCGCCCATCATCTGCGGCGATGGGAGTTGCGACGCGACAGCTATCCGGCGGGTCGACCCGGATACCTGCGCTGGCGCAGGGATCAGAAGGTTCGCCATGCGACCGACGTCGCCGCAATCCTTGTGTCGTGTGGCTACGGGCCGACGGAGATCGAACGGGTGCAGCGGCTGATCCGGCGCGAGTCGGTGGATGGGTCTCAGGCGGTGGAAGATGCTGCTTGCCTGGTGTTCATCGAGACGCAACTGGGATCGTTTGCCGCACGCACCGAACACGATCTGACCATCAATGTGATCCGCAAGACCGCTCGCAAGATGAGCGAGCGTGGGCTGCAGTTGGTGGCCGCGATACCACTCGGGGGAAAAGAGCAGGCTTTGCTCGGCGAGGCCCTCGCTGACCCCGCAGCGGCCGAAGTGGCGTCAGGAGAATAGGCCAAATGGCCTACGGTGCAGCCATTGACACTAAGCGTGGTTGCGCGGCAGTCTTACCACGCACCGCGGCTCCCTCCGCTGGTGTGTTCGGGGACAAACGTGAACGTATACCGTACGGTCGAACATGACGATGGCGAGGTTGGTCGATGACCACCACGCTCGCTTTCGCACTCCGCCCGGCGATGCCGGCCGATATCGACTTCGAGCACCAACTCTATGCGTCGACTCGCGACGACCTTCGGCCACTCGGCCCAGAGGTCTTCGACGGTCTGGTCGGCATGCAGTTCCGTGCCCAATCGATGTCGATCCGACTCGATCACCCACAGGCCGATCGCAAGATCGTGATCGTCGAGGACGCCACAGCGGGGCGCTTGATCGTCGACGGTTCGGGCGAGTACATCGAGGTCATCGATGTCGCTCTCCTTCCCGAGTTTCGCGGGCAAGGTATCGGAACCAGCATTCTGCG
>JAYTZE010000205.1:0-1861 GCA_043742385.1 Ilumatobacteraceae bacterium | reverse complement strand
GCACCGGCGAGATCGACACCGACCAGACGTGGATCTCGGGTGACGCAGCGCACGCACCGCTGGCCGGCGAATCGCCGGCCGATCGTGTCGGCCAGCCGCCGGATCGTGTCGCCCTCAGGCATGCGCCGACCGTCAGATGCCTTCGGCCGCGCTCAGTCCGGCCTCGTCGACCTCTTGGCCCGCGGCCAGTCGGGCGAAGATGGCCGGAGGCTCGACCCACGGGTCGGCCAGTGTGCCGGCCTCGGCATCGCGAATGGTCTGCCACACCCTCTGGCTGGTGCACGGCAGATCGATGTGACGTACCCCGAGGTGGGCAAGCGCATCGATCACCGCGTTCTGCACAGCCGGTGTGCTGCCGATTGTGCTGGCTTCGCCGATGCCTTTGGCGCCGAGGGGGTTGAGCGGCGTCGGCGTCTCGGTGCTGTGCACCTCGAAGCTGGGGAATTCAGCTGCAGAGGGGATCGCGTAGTCCATGAAGTTGCCGCTCAACGGGTTGCCATCCTCGTCGTAGATCACTTGCTCGTACAACGTCTGGCTGACACCTGCGGCGACGCCGCCGTGCTGTTGCCCCTCGACCAGCAACGGGTTCAGCACTGTGCCGCAGTCGTCGACAGCGATATGCCGCATCAGCGTGACCTTGCCCGTGTCTTGGTCGACTTCGACGACGGCGATGTGTGCGCCGAACGGGAACGTGGCTTCACCCTGGTGAAAGTCGAGCTGAGCGGCGAGACCCAAGGTGCCGTCGGAATGATCGACAGCGCCATCGGCCGTGGCTGCGGCCGCGGCGAGCGCTGCCCAGTCGAGGCCGGTGCTCGGTACTCCGGCCACGCCCACTGTGCCCGTCGTGGTGTCGACGACGATGTCGCCGATGTCGGCCTCGAGCAGATGTGCGGCGAGATGCTTGGCCTTGTCGACGAGTGATTCGGTGGCGCGCAGCACCGCTGATCCGCCGAGCTGCAGTGAGCGTGACCCGCCCGTGCCTCCGCCGCTGCGCACCAGGTCGGTGTCGACTGCCATCAGCCGAACGCGGTCGATGGGGATACCGGTCTGATCGCTGACGATCATGGCGAACGCGGTCTGATGGCCCTGGCCATGGGCCGAGGTGCCGGCCATCACGGATGCGGAGCCGTCGTCGTGCACCTCCACTGCCCCGTACTCGCTGGTGCCGCCGCCGGCAGTGATCTCGACATACGTCGACACTCCGATACCCATCAACATGCGGTCGCCGCTGGCCCGTCGCGCGGCCTGCTCGAGTCGCAGATCGTCGTAGCCGGCCCATCGGGCGACGGCGTCGAGCGGCGTGCCGTACGCGCCACTGTCGTATGTGATGCCGGTGAGCGTGGTGAACGGAAAAATGTCGTCGGCCAGCAGGTTGCGCCGGCGCAGTTCGATGGGATCGATCTCCAACTCGATGGCCGCTTGGTCGACGATCCGCTCGAGCAACGCCGTCGCCTCGGGCCGGCCGGCACCGCGGTAGGCCCCCATGGGTGTGGTGTTGGTGGTGGCGACAACCACATCGAACTGGATGCCGCTGAAGCGATACGTGCCGTTCGACATGCGCCGGGTTCCGCTGGGCAAGAACGACCCAATGCCCGGGTAGGCGCCACCGTCGCCGACCAACCGCACGCGCAACCCGGTGAAGGTGCCATCGCGTTTGCATCCGAGCTCGACGTACTGGATCTGCCCGCGACTGTGCGACAGGGCGACCATGTCTTCGCTGCGCGTGGCGGCCCACACAACGGGTCGCTGCAAGCGTAAGGCTGCGGCCGCGACCACAACTTGCTCGGGATACAGGCCGGCCTTGCCGCCGAAGCCGCCGCCTACCAGTGGCGTGACGACTCGGATCTCGCTCGGGTCCATC
>JAYTZE010000204.1:0-3885 GCA_043742385.1 Ilumatobacteraceae bacterium | reverse complement strand
ACGGATCGCACCGAGTTCCTCGGCCGTAACGGCACCCCCGACCGGCCCGCTGGCTTGGATCGCGGGGTCAGATTGCGGGGAGTCGTCGGCGCCGGCCGTGACCCGTGCGCCGCGTTGCAGACCAGTTTCGAACTCGCCAACGGGGCCTCGACAGACGTGGTCGTGCTACTCGGTGAGGCAGATTCGGCGGACGACGTGGCCGACCTCGTCCGGCGCGCCCGAGAGCGCGACCACGAGGCGACGCTGCGCGATGTCGCCACCTATTGGGACGATGCGCAAGGCACGATCCAAGTGCGCACGCCCGATCGCTCGATGGACATCATGCTCAATCGCTGGCTGACCTACCAGACACTGGCCTGCCGTGTCTGGGCTCGGTCCGCGTTCTACCAAGCCGGCGGCGCCTACGGGTTCCGCGATCAGCTGCAGGATGTGATCGCGCTGGTCACCTCGAAGCGCGAACTCACGCGCGAGCACCTGCTTCGCGCTGCAGCCCAGCAGTTCGTCGAAGGCGACGCGCAACACTGGTGGCATCCGCCGTCGGGGCGTGGTGTGCGCACGAGGATCTCCGACGATCGGGTCTGGCTGCCGTATGCCGTCGATCGTTACCTCGCAGTCACCGGCGACCACGCCGTGCTCGACGAGATGGTTCCTTTTCTCGAGGGTCCTGTGCTGCGGCCGGATCAAGTGGACAACTACTTCCAACCGGACCGGTCATCGGAGACCGCTTCGCTGTTCGACCATTGCGCGGCAGCGCTCGACATCAGCCTGAGTGTCGGCGCTCATGGGCTGCCGCTGATGGGATCGGGCGACTGGAACGACGGCATGGACAGGGTCGGTCGCGAGGGTCGGGGAGAGAGTGTGTGGCTCGGCTGGTTCCTGCACATCGCCCTCTCAGCCTTCGTGCCGATCGCCGAAGCGCGCGGCGATGGCGTTCGCGCCAAGACGTGGCGCACGCACATGGAGGCGCTCGCTGTTGCTCTCGAGCGCAACGGCTGGGATGGTGACTGGTATCGCCGGGCTTTCTTCGACGATGGCACGCCCCTCGGCTCGGCGATGAACGCCGAATGTCGCATCGACTCGATCGCCCAATCGTGGGCAGTGTTGTCGGGCGCAGGAGAACCCGCGCATGCGGCGCGGGCGATGGCAGCGGTCGATGAGTTCTTGGTCAGGCTCGGCGATGGCCTGGTGCTGCTGTTCACCCCGCCGTTCGACCACTCCGACGTCGATCCCGGTTATGTCAAGGGTTACCTGCCCGGTATCCGCGAGAACGGCGGCCAGTACACCCACGGTGCCATCTGGTCGGTGCTTGCATTCGCCGCGCTGGGCGACGGCGACAAGGCCGGCGAGCTGTTCTCCGTGCTGAACCCCATCAACCACGCCAGCACCCGAGCAGGCGTGCACCGGTACAAGGTCGAGCCGTACGTGATGGCAGCCGACGTGTACACCGAGCCACCACACGTCGGTCGCGGCGGATGGACCTGGTACACCGGATCGGCCGGATGGATGTACCAGGCCGGTGTCGAGTGGATCCTCGGGTTCCGATTGCGTGGAACGACACTGCTGCTCGACCCCTGCATCCCTCGCGCCTGGCCGGGCTTCGAGATCGACTTCCGCTATCACAGCTCGAAGTACGAGATCGTCGTAGAGAACCCGCACGGTGTCAGTCGCGGCGTGACGTCGGCCGAGCTCGACGGCCAGATGTTGACAGGCGATGGCGCCTCGATCCCACTCGCTGACGACGGCATCACGCACACGGTCCGGGTCGTCCTCGGCTAGCAAACGATGGCAGCGCCTTCGTGTCCGGACTCGCCTTCGTCGAGCAGATAGCGCCGGACGCTGCGTACGTCAGCGAGGCCTGCGCGATCGCGGATTTCTTCGAGCGGTACCTCATCGCGTTGGCGTGTGATGTGGAATCGTCGGAGAGCATTGGCGGTGACGCGCTCGGTCGTCTCATCGTTACTGAGCTGCCTGATGAGATGGTCTGCTCCGAAGCGAGTGAGACGTCGCATTCGGCCCGAGGTAGATGACCGTCCGCTGGCGAACAGCGGACCTGTCTGTCGCTTTGCTGCGCATCGGCGAACCGCCCGTGCGCTCGCCACGTCGAGGACGACGCGTTTCGACTCTCCTCGCCGCCGAACCGTCACGCTCACGGTCGGGGGCTTCCCGCTCACATCGCTGATATCGAGTGCGAGCGCCTCGCTCACCTTGAGGCCGTCCACGACCAGCAGCGCGACGAGGGCATCCAGTCGAGGATCGAGCGCGGCGGCGACGGTCCGATAGCTCGCGACGGCCTGCGGGGTGAGGCGAAGTGTTGGACTGGGATCCCCTGACGCGACGCGAGGCCGATCGACTCCGAGGGCGGGGTTGACATCCGCCGCGTCGCTCCGAACAGCGAAGTCGAAAAACGAGGACAACGCCGACCACTTCCGCCGGATCGTTGAGTCGCTGTCGCCGGCCGCCTCACGCGCAGCTTGGAACGCAACAAGCGTCGTCGTGTCGGCTGTCAACGGAATCGCACCGTGCTGCGCACACCACCGCCCGAACGAGTCGAGATCGGAACGGTAGGCCGCGCGGGTGTTCGGCGAAGACTGCTCGTTCAGCCATCCCTCTGTGATGGAACGCTGAACGGCGAGATGGCTCTTTGTCGATGACGGTGCCACACCTGCATGATGCCAAACAGCGCGCTGGGTGTCAACATAATCGCGACGATCTGACTCTTGACACTCAACATAACCGCGACCTATTATGTTGAGTATCCCCGAAAGGCGGGGTTCCCTACAGCAAAGGAGTGTTGACATGATGATCCAAACCGACCCGTTTCGTGACCTCGACACGCTCTTCAGTCGGCTGTCGGGTCGGCAGCAGAACAACGGCGGCGTCATGCCCATGGACGCGTTTCGACGTGGCAGCGACGTGTGGGTCCACATCGATCTGCCCGGAGTGAAGGCCGAGAGTCTCGACATCACCGTTGAGCGCAACGTGCTGACCATCGCCGCGGAACGCAACTGGCAGCGCCAGGAGACCGATCAGCCCTACTTCGGTGAGCGCTACCGAGGCACCTTCCGACGCCAGATCCAGCTCGGCGACGGGCTTGATCTTCAGAACCTCGAGGCAGACCTGCACGACGGCGTGCTCACCGTTCGAATCCCCGTGGCTGAACAGGCCAAGCCGCGCAAGGTCGAGGTCGGACAAAATCGCCCTACCGCCCCGGACGCGATCGAAGCAACCACCGCAGACTCGTCATAGAACTGAACGACTCGCCGGCGCTCGCCCCCACAGGCTGGGGGCGAGCGTAGGCATTGATGCCGGATGCCGGTCACTTCTCCAGCCGTTCATCGAGGTGGATGGTGACGCTGTCTCCGGCGTGCTTGTCGATGACCGACCCACGCCACTCATCCTGGTTCAACTCAACCACAACGATCGACCCCATGAGCGCAGCAGTAACGTTCCAGCATGCATCTCGCCGAAGAGCTGGCGCTCGTGGCCATCGATCCGTCGTCGGGCCGTCACGCTCTGGGCCTGCGAAGCGAGCTGAACGCTTGTCTTGCCGGGCTCCTGGTCGCCGAACTGCTGCTCGATGGCGTTGTCGAAATCGGCGGCAAGGTGGACCGAGTGGTGGTGACGGGTGCGGCCGAGCCGTCGACGAAGATCTTGGCGGCAGCCACCGCGGTGGTCATAGAAAGAGGACCGAAGATCAAAGCGATCCTGTCGCACATGGACAGGGGTCTGGCCCAGCATCTCGGCACAGGCACATGGGATTCGGTGGTGTCGGGCCTCGTGGAGGCAGGTGTGCTGTCGGCCACGCGTCGTACGGTCCGTTCGCGCAACGACGTGCTCCAGCCCTTCGTGCGCACCGCCACCGTTGCGGCGTTACGCGTGGCCGCC
>JAYTZE010000203.1:0-3885 GCA_043742385.1 Ilumatobacteraceae bacterium | reverse complement strand
GCAATCGCAGTTGCTCGGTTCGCGCTTCGCGACCGTCGGTCGCCACGCTCGACGTCAGCACCGAGGCGAGCGAGCATGCCACGATCGGCAGATCCTCGACCGTGGTGAACACGACCGGCTCTTCGGTTTCGGTTCGCAGTGTTGCGGTGCGCGTGCCGCGCGGGATGGTCAAGGTGGCCTGCGCGGGCGACGACAGGTAGAACGTCACTCCGGTGCGCGCCGAGGTGGCCGGGAACAACTGCAACCCGATCAGCTCGAGGAACTTCAGGTACAACCGGTCCGGTACGCGGTTGAGGCGATACAACAAGACGTCGGTCATGTACGCGAAGGTCTCGATCAGCGTCACGCCCGGGTCCGACACGTTGTGATCGGTCCATGTCGGACAGCGGGCCATGACCATCCGCTTGGCGTCGTCGACCAACTGCTGGAAGCGTCGATCGTCGAGATCTGGTGCTGGCAGTGCCATTAGTAGTCACTCCCATCGTCGGGGATCGTGTAATAGGGGAACACAAGGTTGCGGCGGTCGTTGGTGCCCTTGACCGCATATTGGATGTCGATGAAAACCAGCTCGTGGCTGTCGACGTCGGGGGTGGCGATGACCTTGACCACATCGACACGGGGTTCCCATCGCTGCAGTGCCCGCTTCACCTCGAACGCGAGTGCGGTGGTCATCTCCTCGTCGACGCTTCGGAACACGAAGTCGCGTACCTTCGACCCGAACTCCGGTCGCATCGGCCGTTCGCCGGGATAGGTGAGCAAGATGATGCGCATCGACTCTTCCAACTCGCGTTCGCGGCGCACCATGGCGATGCCGCCAGACGCCGTGAGCTGCGGGGGAAACGCCCATCCCGTTCCAACAAAATCGTGATCAACGGGCATCTGTCGTCTCCCTAGTTCAACTTGACCATCGAGCCGGACAACTCCACCAAACCTGCGCCGCCGTCGACCTTCACACCGGCCGTGCCCTTGATCTCGACGTTGGCGGTACCGCCGTCGAGCACGATGCCGGTGCCACCCTTCAGCGTGAGCTTGCCGGGGGCTGCCGCTTCGATCGTGATGTTGCCGGCGCTCTTCACCAGGATCTCGCCGCCGTTCGACTTCTGTTCGATCGAGATCTTGCCGATCGGGTTCATCACTCCGCCGTCGCACACGATCTTCAGCTCACCGTTGACGACATCGAAAAGGATCTCCATCTTGTGATCGGCGTCGCCCAGAAGGATCGTGCCCTTCGTCGGAGGACTTGGCGTCAGCGGCGAAGGGATCTCGTCCTCGAACGTCAGTTGGTTGCCGATGCGCGACACGATGCCGCGCTTGACGGTCTGGGCTGACAGTCCCGCTGGTTTGATCGCACTCGACAGCAATGGATGCGAGGTCTTGCCATTGATCAGGCCGCCGATCACATACGGCCGCCGCGCGTCGCCGAACTCGAATCCGACGAGCACCTCGTCGCCAACCTCCGGCAGGAACAGATTGCCCCACTCCTTGCCCATGCCTACCTGTACAACACGGGCCCAGTCGGTCTCGTAGAATGGGGCGAGCCACGGGAAACCCAACTTGACGCGTCCCATCTTCTCGGGATCGTTGCTGTTGGTGACAACCCCGACCACATTGCCGTGGATCGTCGATGGCTGCACGCTCGCGGTGCCCAGCGAGGTGAGGCCCAGCAGTGTGCGGTCGTGGCGACCACTGACCTCGAAGTACGTCGAGTAGCCACCGACCTCGGATTCGAAGTTGTGTCGGGCCGCTGTCACGATCCACTCGCCATTGAACTCCTCAGCGACACCGCCGATGACGATCTTCTTGCCGGCCTGCACGCCGGGATTGCCGTAGCACACTCCCTCGGCCTCGAGGATCGTGCTGGCCAGGTGCTCGGCGACGCCCTTGGCCATCTCATCGACCGCCGAAGTCGTGGGTGAGCCCCAGTCGAGCGGGCGGTTGGTGATCACCCTCGCCTTCATGCTGGGCATCAGGCCGAGGTTGGGCAGCCCAGGAATGTTCGGCAGCGTCGGGATCGGGAACGGCAGTCCGGTGAACGATCCGGCGAGCGCCTGTGGATCGGGATCGTCGTCGAGTTTGGCCGTGCCGGTCTTCAGCGGCGCGGTCCCCACCACCACCTCGGCCTTCTTGTAGTCGTAGACGCGTACCTCGACCTCGGAGGGAATGTTCGCCGCGCTTCGTCGCGGCCGGAACGATTGCAAGTTCTGTTGGAACGTGAGTGTTGGCGGTCCACCGCCCGCCATGCTGGCCGCAGCACCCGCGACTGCACCACCGATACCGCCGCCGCCGCTGGGCTTGGCGCTCGATGCTTCGCGGAAGAAGAACTTGCCCTGGGCGACGCCGACTTCGAATCCGATCTCCTGAGCGCGGCCGCGTAGGAAATCCCAGTCCGTCTGGCTGATCTGCGAGACATGTCGATGCGTGGTCGAGGTACTGGTGACGTCGGTTTCCATGAATCCGGCCTCGCGAGCAATCTTCGAGGCGATGTCGCTGTCTTTCATGTCGACGAAGGTCCGCGTGCGGCTGGATCGCTGGAGGCGATGCGACTTCTCGTAACCACGAATGATCGTGAAGATGGTCAGCCCGTGGTACTCACCCTCGATCGACGTCACTTCGCCCTTGATCAGGCACTCGGCCTGAGGCGTGCCGGATGATCCGCCGTAGACCTCGACAAGGCTGCCGATGCGCACCATCAAGTCATCGACCACCGAGTTGTCGCTGTCCTCGAACGTCAGCTCGAACATGTCGGGGAGGTGTAGCCGCGTGTCGACGACTGTGCGCCTCAACTTCGGCTGCACCGTAGGCAGCAGATCGATCGAGTTGACCGACACCGTCGGGGTGACGGTGGCCGACAGGTCGGTGAGGTCAGGCATCAACGGCACGTCAGGTCACCGCTTCCCGATGATTTCGTTCGCGTTGGGCAGGTACACGGTGTCGCCAGGCTTGACCCGGAATGGGTCGTCGATGCCGTTGGCTTCGGCGACGCCGCGCCACAACTTCGGGTTGCCATATGCCGCAGTACTGATCGTCTGCACATTCTCGCTGGCGCTGACGATGTGTCGCTGCCGACCGGGCATGCCACCCGATGTGGGGTTCGTCGGCAGCATGCCGAAGATGTTGAACTCTTCGATCACTTCGAACACGATCAGCGCCCGGTCGGGATTGCCCGACGAGCTGAATCGCTCGAACGTGACCTTCACGTCTTTCATGATGCAGCGCATGATCTGCGTGCCCCATTGGAAGATCAGTGCCGGCGGCTTGGCGGCCAGATTGATGCGCCCACCGGTCAAAGCACCGACGGCCGCACCGATCAGTTGGCCCAGCAGACCGCCGCCCGGATCCATCCACGCGTACAGCTGCTCGGCTCGATCCTGCACATCGTCGCCGACCAGATAGCCGCTGCCGACCAACGACTTCGGTGGCGCCTTCAACAGGATCGACGGTGTCGAGCCAACGCCGGCGGGGGATGCTCCGGCGCGAGTGGTCGTCGACGTCTGGCGGTTGTACTTCAACGTTTCCGGGTTGAAGTCGAACTCCACCATCTCGAACGGAAGCTTCTCGTTGATCAATTTGGCCTTCATGTCACCTCCTACAGGAACCCTTCGTGGACGAGCTCGAGAATTTCGACCGCTACTTCCTTGCCTGTCGCGTTCAGCGTCGGGCCCTTCCACGACGACGGCCGGGTGTTGGCGAACGTCCACTCCGACACGGTCTGGTTGTGACTGTCGCGAAGCGTGATGGTGGCGGTGCCACCATCGGTCGCGTCGACCATCGAACGCAGCCAGGTCATGACCTTGCCCGAGTCGCTTGCATTCATCGCCCGCTTCAGCACGAGGCGCGGGTAGTTGACGCGATCGGGCAGGTACACCTTGTAATCGTTGGTGCCGC
>JAYTZE010000202.1:0-1872 GCA_043742385.1 Ilumatobacteraceae bacterium | reverse complement strand
CGACCAGGATCACAGCCGGCTCACTCTTCTTGACGACGATGTCGTCGCGGCCGGCACTCCGCAGCGTGACACCGACCGGCGACTTGCGAAACAGCATCCGACCCATCATCTTCAGCGGATTCCACAAGGCGTCGTCGCGTGCTTGATCGTCGGCTCGTGGTTCCCACTTCGCCTGGGCGCGGCGGATGTCTTCGTGGTGGATGAAGAACTCGGCCAAGTTGAACTTGTCACCCAGCACCGGGATCGCCCACGGCGACCAGATCGGCGGGCCATCGCGGAACTGCTTGATCATGTCGTCCCACGGCTCGGCGGCGACTGACGCCGTCACCTTTGCGGCGTGCTTGCGAAAGAACGGGATGACGATTCCAACAGCCGCGTCCTGGCGTCGCTCGCGCACGAGCAGATGAGCGAGCAGGTCGCGGGTTGTCCAGCCTTCGCACAACGTTGGTTCGTCGGGCCCGACCTCAGCGAACAAGTCACACATCTCGGCACGTTCGTTGGCGGTGATGCTCATACCTCTAAGGTACCCATCGCAGCGGAGAGTCGAACAACGGGCCCAGCGCTGGCATCGGAATGGGCCGTATGCGCCCATATCGCTGCCGGCGATGGCGATCCCTCGGGCAGAATGCGTGCTTGCCCGCTTCCCTCCTTGCCCGCAACATCTCGCTCGCACTCGGCGCTCGCCACATCCTGGTGGACATCGACCTGTCTCTGGACCCCGGCCACCGCATCGGTCTGGTCGGGCCCAACGGGGTCGGAAAGTCGACGCTGTTGCGGGTGCTGGCCGGCATGGTTGCGCCTGATGCCGGCACGGTATCGCTGGCCCCGCCCGCAGCCACGGTCGGCTACCTCGATCAAGAGCCCGAGCGAGCCGATGAAACCGTAGTCGGCTATGTCGAGCGGCGCACCGGTGTCGTGGCAGCGCACGTCGAACTCGACGCGGCGACCGCAGCGATGGCCGCCGGGTCGTCCGGGGCCGACGATCGGTACTCCACGGCACTCGATCGGTGGCTGGCGCTCGGCGCAGCCGACCTCGACGTGAGAGTCGGTGAGATGTGGGCCGAGCTCGGCCTGCCCGACCGGTTGCTGCAGCAGCCGGTGACCTCGCTGTCGGGTGGAGAGGCAGCGCGCGTGAGCCTGGCCGCGCTGATGCTGACTCGCTTCGACGTGTTGCTGCTCGACGAGCCCACCAACAATCTCGACCTCGACAGCCTCGATCGACTCGAACGATTCGTCAACGGTGTGCAAGGTGCAGTTGCGTTGGTGAGCCACGACCGCGAGTTCCTGCGCCGCGTGGTGACCGACGTGGCCGAGCTCGACGAGTTCACCCACGGGCTCGAGTTGTTCGCCGGCGGATACGACACGTACATCCACGAGCGAGAGATTGCGCGCCAGCACGCTTGGCAGGCGTGGGAGGAGTACGACACCAAGCGGTCCACGTTGGCGCAGCGCTCGCAGCGCGAGCGCGAGTGGGCTACGCAGGGATTGTCACGCGCCAAGAAGAGGCCCGACGACAACGACAAATTCATCAAGGCATACAAGATCAACCAGACCGAGCAACTGGCCGGACGAGCGGCGCGCACCGACCGTGCGATGGAGCGGCTCGACGTGGTCGAGCAACCGCGCGAAGCGTGGGACCTGCGCATGACGATCGCCGCCGCTCCACGCAGCGGAGCACTTGTGGCCAGCCTCGCCGACGCAGTGGTGGACCTTGGGTCATTTCGACTCGGCCCGATCTCGCTGGCAGTCGACTATGGCGAGCGGGTGGTGATCGTCGGGCCCAACGGCGGCGGCAAGTCGACGTTGCTCGGCGCGTTGCTCGGGGAGATCCCGTTGACGTCGGGCACACAGCGCTTGGGCCCCTCGGTGCGG
>JAYTZE010000201.1:0-1872 GCA_043742385.1 Ilumatobacteraceae bacterium | reverse complement strand
GGCGGGACTTTCCCCCTCGGGTTACGCGATCGGGTCCGTGCAGTACGAGCCGCTCGGGACGTCCGGCCTTTCGTTTCAGGTCAGCGTGCTCCGCGATTCCGACGGAAAGATCGTCGAGGTGCGAGTGCCCGGGCGCCAAGGCACGAGTGGCTTCGAAGCTGTCGGCGCACCCGTCTCCAACGTCTTCACCGCCACAGGAGTCCAGCTGGGTGTCATCGACCCGGTGCGGTACGTCGCACCTCAGAACGCAACCCAGCCTTCCGGATTGGGGACAGCCGCCCGCAATAGTGAAGACTATGTGGTCGTTTCCGGGGTGCACACGGCCTACCTGCGTGCGGGAGGGACGATCTCAGACCTGTGGCTCCTTCAACGCAACGCGGGCAACATCTTCTCGTTGGATGAGTTCACCAAGGCAGTGTTGGCTGCAAATCCAGGCATTTCAAGCATCAACACGGTGCAACCGGGTCAGCAGATCTTCATCCCCGAGAAGCTTAACGACGGAAATGTGACGTACCACTACGCAAACAGTGCGTCGATCAACTATCGGACGACGGACGGCGAGTACTCGATGCTCGTGCCGTCGTCCGGTCAGCCGGGTTCTTACGCGGTCTTCACGCGCAAGGTGGACGCGGACGCTGGTTATTTTGTCGAGCAGTCCACGTATGACGCGAGCGGTGCGCTCGTGTTTCGCTCTACCGGAACGCAATCGAACACGGACGCACCGATTCATAACGTCACCTCACATGAAGCCCTGACCGACGGCACCTTCCGTTCCACCACCGTCCTCGGCGACGCCGTGGTGGACTACAAGTCGCGGTTCGATGAACAGACCTCTCAGTTCGTGGCCACACAGATCACGTCCATCGACGGATATGCGATCAACGAGCTTCCGGCTCCGCTCAGTGCAGAGCTGGCGACCGCACTGGCTGCCCGCTTCGGTCCACTTATGACTCTCAGCACCAACGGGTCGGTGCCGGGCGGACAGACGATCACGTTGACAGAGCAGTTCGATGACGGATCGAGCATCTCGATCGTCAATCTAGCAGGCGGCGTTAGCCGGGTGGTCACACGAGACATCAACGGCAACGTGATGTCGACCTCGGAAAGCGTGGCGTCGGGTGATGGATCGATCACCACCACGCAGACGGACGCTTCCGGAGCTGTCACGTCGAGGCAGAGCATCCAGTACTTCGATGATGGCTCCAAGGTTGTCACCGTCACTGCCGCAGACAACACGGTTCGAACAACTGTTTACACCGATGCGAACACGGTGTTCAGTACCTCCGTCAGCCGGGCTAGCGGCACTCAAGCCACCACTCAATACTTCGATGCGTCGGGTGCGCTGATTGGCACTCGGCAGGTGCAGTCGTTCGACGACGGATCTATGGAGGTCACGTCGCGACCGGACGGTTATGAGCTGCGGATTGTTCGCGACGAGAACGGTGCGGTGATCAGCGGCGTTGAGGTGCCGTCGTACGCTCAGACGTTCACTTCGGCGATCAGCGACACAACGAGCCTGATCAATGCAATCAGGAGCGGGCAGCCACTGCCGCAGCTGGCCAGCGGCCTCAAGCTTCTGAATACGCTCGATCGCCAACAAGCGATCCCATACCTCGGCACAGCCAGCACCATCGCCCAGGGCGCTTTGAGCCTTTACAACCTTGCCAACGCATTCGAGAACGGAGATGCACTCGACCAGGTCAGTGCCGCTGGCAATGCAATCGTCGCGGTCGACAAGGCCCTGACGGCACTTGAGTTGGGGTCGCCGGCGTTGTCGTCGGTAGCGGGCTCAATCTCTCAAGCTTTGCCCGGTCTGAGCTTGATCGTCGCCATCAAGAACGATGATCCCGTAGGTGCCGCTATGGCCGTCGG
>JAYTZE010000200.1:0-1873 GCA_043742385.1 Ilumatobacteraceae bacterium | reverse complement strand
AGGTGCAGTGCCTGGTTGGGCGGGTGGCGGCGGTCGATGTGGGGTGTGCTGATTGGGGTGTGCTCAAGGCAGCGGTGGAGGATCTGCGGCGGTTGAAGTCATGGGTCGAGGGACGCGAGGTCGCCCTCGCCCGCTCGATCGCGGCGGTGTCGTCGTTCCCCGAGAAGTCGTTGGCCGAGGCGGGACGGACGTCGTTGCGCCAAGCCGAACAGGTGTTGGGTCGTGCCGAGACCACCGACGCCGTGCCGTCATTTGGTGCGTCGTTGGATGCCGGAACGGTGTCGGGCGAACATGTCGATGTGTTGACACGCACGTTGCGACAGTTGCAACCCGCTGTGCGTGCCAAGTTGATCGACACCACCCCGAACCTGGTGTTGATCGCCGAGAACACCACTGCCGACGAGTTCGCTCGTGCGGTGCGCGACGAGGCGCGCCGGTTGCAACGCGACAGCGACGGATTGGAGCGTTTGGAACGGCAACGGCGGGCGATCAGGCTGAACACCTGGATCGACAAGGCGACCGGGATGGGTCGCTGGTCAGCGACCTGGGACCCCGAAACCATGCTGCGTCTACAGAATCGCCTCGACGCTCACGTCGAGGCGCTGTTCCACGACACCCAACCTGACGGCTGCCCCACCGACCCGATCGAGAAACAGTCCTACCTGCGCGCACACGCGCTACTGGCGTTGTTGGACGGCAACGGTGTGCGGTTGGGTCGCCCGGAGATCATCGTCGTCGAAGACCACACCAACCCCCAACCCGACGACAAACCAACACTCGATTGGGGACTCGACGTCGACCTGCCACACGAGTTCCTGGACACGTTACGCCCGACCGCCAGCGTGTACTCGATCACCGTCCGCAACGGGGTCGTCGTCGACGCCCCGGGAGAATTGAACCTCGGCCGCAGGACACGCCTGGCTAACCGGGCCCAACGGCGGGCCCTACGCGGGTTGTACGCGACGTGTGCGATCCCCAGATGTTGCGTGCGCTACTCGCGCACCAAGTTGCACCACATCACCTGGTGGCGCCACGGCGGGCGCACAGACCTGGACAACCTGCTACCAGTCTGCCAACAGCATCACCACAACATCCACAACAACGCCTGGCACATCACCCTCAGTCGCAACCGCGAACTGACCATCACCCTCCCCGACGGACAGATCATGACCACCGGCCCACCCAAACGACACACCGCATGAACGGCGGCGCGAAAGGGCACACGCGACTACAAGTCTTGGAAGGTTTCGTCCATCAGGTCAGCGAGTTCTTGATCGTGGATTGCCTTGGTACCGGTCGCCGGGCTGCCGCTTTCGACTCGAGAGACATGCCGCAAGTCGTAGCCGCGTTCCTTGATTCGCCATGTGCGCGCCTCGACGAAGTTCCACGCGCCCATGTTCTCCGGCTCCTCTTGCAGCCACACCAGATCGCGAGCGTTGGGGTACAAGGCCAGCACTTCGAGCATGCGTTCGGCCGGAAACGGATACAACTGCTCGACGCGGATGACAGCGACAGGTGCCGACCGGCGGTCGCGCTCGCCCATGGCGTCCCACACAATCTTGCCGCTGCAGAACACCAACCGTCGAATGGAATCCCGGTCGGTGACGGTCGGATCGTCGAGTACCTCCTCGAACGAGCCCGTCGTGAGATCGTCGATCGGCGACCTGCTCTCCTTCATGCGCAACGGCGCCTTCGGTGTGAAAAGCACCAGCGGCTTGCGCACGTCGCGGCGTACCTGGCGGCGTAACAGGTGGAAGTACTGGGCCGCCGTTGTGGCGTTGCAGACCTGGATGTTGTCGTCAGCGCACGACTGCAGGAACCGTTCGATGCGTGCCGACGAGTGCTCGGGGCCCTGGCCCTCGAAGCCGTGGGG
>JAYTZE010000199.1:0-3890 GCA_043742385.1 Ilumatobacteraceae bacterium | reverse complement strand
GTCAGGCCCGGGGCTCGAGCAGACCTCGTCATACTTGCCACGGATAACCCGATCGACTTCGTCTACCGGCCCGGTGTGCCGTTGGTCGCCGCCACGATCGTCGACGGCACACCGTAAACGAGTGTTTCCCGGCACCCCGGGTGGGCACGAAACACTCGTCCGCAAGAAATGTTGAAACGGATTGGCTGGCTGGTGCGTGAGACAAGGTATGAATCTCGCTATGAGCGACGCGTTTCCCGAGTCGACTCGCATACCGATTGTCGAGTCGAAGGCCTGGGTGGGCTCGGAAGCCGTGTACGCCACTGCCTACCGCGATCTCTTGCGGGTCGCGTTCGTGCTCACCGGCTCAGCGCCGGCCGCCGAAGATGTCGTACACGACGTGTTCGCCAAGATCGGCCCGCGCATCGACACGTTGGTCGAGCCCGCCGCGTACCTGCGTGTGGCCGTCGTCAATCGCTGCCGCTCGCTGCATCGTCGCACAGTCGCCGCGCCACACCCCGACACTCCCGCCGACACCGTGATGGATGTCGGATTGGTTGAATTGCGCGATGCACTGATCGCCCTGCCCATCCGCCAGCGCTCGGCCATCGTGCTGCGCTATCTCTGCGATCTGTCCGAAGAGGAGATCGCCGCCAATCTGAAATGCCGTAGGGCAACGGTGCGCACCCTGGTGCGACGAGGCCTTGCCGAACTTCGAGAGGTAATCCGATGACATCGATGTCCGATCAGGAATTTGCACAGACTGAGGTCCTGTTGCGCCAGCGGCTGGCCCAACTTGCCCAGCACGCGCCCACGGCCGTGCACATACCGGGCGAAGTGCCGGTGGTAGCAACCAACCGTCCAACCGGTCGCGGTCGCCGCGCCGGGGTCATCGCCGCCGTCACTGCGTTGATCGGTGCTGGCGGCTTCACGACCTACTCGTTTCTCGGCGCCAGCAACGATGGCGGTGCGGCGACACCCGAGGAAGCGGTGACAATGTTCGTGTCGGCCCTCGAGAACGAAGACGTGATCGGCATGATCGACCTCGCGCTACCGGAGGAGGTCGCGGTGCTACGGGCGGCGATCGACTCTGCTACCTCCGATGCCAAGCGGGTAGGTCTGCTGGCCGACGAGTTCAACGTCAGCGGCGTGCAGGGTATCGACATTTCGATCGACGACCTGGTGCTCGACACCAACTTTCTCGAAGGTGGATTGGCGATCGTCACCGCAACAGGCGGAACGATCGGCGCAACATTCGATCAGCGGGCGGTCGCACTGGGTGAACGGCTTCGAGCGTTGATCGGCGAAGGCGAAACGGCGAGCGCAGTGACCACGATCGGCGAGTCCGATTCCCCCTGGCTACTCATGACGGTGCAGCGCGACGGCCGGTGGTACGTCGCTGCGCAATACACCGTTGCCGAGTACATACGGCAGGCAGCCGGGTGGGAGATCCCTGGCCAGGTGGCACGCACGCCGGTCGGTTTCGATTCGCCGGAGGCAGCGGCCACCGGCTTCTACGACGGCCTTGCCTCGCTTGATCTGCAAGCGGCGTTGGATACGTTCGCGCCAGGCGAGGATGCGATGGCGTGGCTGGCGCAAGCGTGGATGTCCGACGGCCAGGCCGCAATCGATCGCGGGCGTGCCGACGGTTGGTCGGTGGCGGTGTCCGGGTTGACCTACGAGACGATTGGCAGTGGTGATCATCTCATGCTGCGGCCGGCCACCTTCACGGTGCAAGGCACAACGCCGGCAGGCTTCAACCGGGATTCGTCAGGCGGCGGCGCCGACCCGTCGCTGTCCACGGTGGTGACGAGCTCCGATGGCTACGCGGTCGTGCCACCGGGCCAGGTACCGGCGACGATTGATGGACTCACGTTCTCGACCGACTTCCCGACAAGCGATGTCAACTACAACTTCACCAACGTATATCCCGATGGCACCATTGCTCCACTGGTGTTCCCGGCGGATCCGACGGAGGGCCCGCGATCGTTCACGATCGAACGCGCCGACGACTGCACGACTGTCACAGGCAGTCTTGCGGAGTCAACGTTCGGCTCCGACCCAGGGTCCGGCGCCTCAGCAGTCGACGGCGGTTATCAAGTGTGCGGTGCCGGCAGTCAACTGTTCGGCGGACTCGTCATGTTGTTCTCCGGTACCGGTCTCGAGCTGCCGGCAGTCTCCGTCGTGCAATCAGCCGGCAAGTGGTATGTGTCGCCGCTGGGCACCGCTCTCGGCGGCTTGACGCTCAGCCTCCACGACATCACCGATGGTTCGAGCCTGTTCGACTCGGCGCTTGCACCGTATTTCTACGGCGGTCTGAGCCGCCCGTTCCTGGAATCGATGCTCAACGGTCAGTCGGTCGATGGGATCGACGCCGCATGCCTATCCGCGCTGACTGTCGAGGATGGCCTCGTCACGGGTGTGGTCGCCGATCCGTCGACCGACGCGATCCGAGCTTGCGCCAACACCGGTTCGTACGAGGCATTCGGCGGTGCGGTGACGGTTGAGGGCACCAGCCCAGCCACCCCAGTTCCCGCACCTACTCCGGAGACGCTGGTTCCAGCCTCAACCACACCATGACGACGTCCTGAACGAGTGCTTGCCGCGCTCCCGGGTGGGCGCGTGACACTCGTCAGATGCCTTTGGCGCCGAACACGACGGCAAACGTGCGGGCGATGATGCGCAGGTCACGAGACAGGTTGATGCGGCTCACGTAGCGCATGTCTTCGTCGAAGCAGTGGATCAGGTGGATGCCCGACGCTCGGTGGGTCACCTGCCATTCGCCGGTCAGGCCGGGACGCACCAGATGGCGTGGGTGAGAACGCAATCCGTAGTCGTCGACTTTCTCACTGAGTTCGGGCCGCGGCCCAACCAGGCTCATCTGGCCGCGGATCACATTCCACAGTTGCGGGAGTTCGTCGAAGCTGAGCCGTCGCAGCGTGCGACCGAACTTGGTGAGGCGAGGGTGGTTGGAAGTCTTATGGGTCGCAAGCCGGTCTTCATCGTCCTGTTCGGCAGTCGGATGCCGCATCGTGCGGAACTTCAGCATCACGAAGTTCTGGCCGTTGCGACCAACGCGCGCCTGGCGATACAACACGCCCCGACCGAGCTTGACTCGTATCATGCCGGCAATCACCAACAGCACTGGCAACAGCACGACCAGCGCGGTCACGGCCAGGAGAACGTCGACACCCCGCTTGCAGAATCGCTGATAGAACCTGGGCTGGGCTGCATCCTGTGTGTACCAATCCTCGACCACAGGTATGGAGGAACCCGCAATGCCCGAAAAATTGTGTACATCAAACATCCGCCCCGGCCTTCCGTCCTTGCCGTGCATCGTGGCGGACGAAAAGGGCAGTCGCAATAGGAGAATTGACTTAAGACGATGGTCGGAGAGGGACCATGTGCCTGCCAGATAACCTCCACTCACAGGGAGCGTATGAACCCTCCTGGAGGCGGAGATGAGTACTCGACTACAGCGCATTCGTGCCCTGAGTGCTGCGCAGTGGCGGATTGTTGCGAAGTCTGTGGTGCTGCTCGCGCCCATCCAGCTGATGCTTAAGTCCCGCGGGTTGAAACGCACTGCGGCCTTTCTCGCCGACCGGTCGGATAGACCACAGCGCGCCGCCGACCGTCAAATGGCAACCTCGATGGCCGAGGCAGTGTCGCTGGTAGCCGGTCGAAAGGTGGTCGGCGCGCTGTGTCTGGGGCGTTCGCTGTTGCTGTGGTACCTGTTGCGCCGGCGGGGAATGGATGCCGAACTGGTGGTCGGCTCCAACGCAGCGGTCGACGATGCCTGGATGGCTCATGCCTGGGTCGAACTCGACTCACAACCGGTCAACGACGTCGCCGATGTTCGCCAGCACTACGCCAGCTTTGGTCTCGAGCTTCCTCGGCTCCGGTCGTCGGCA
>JAYTZE010000198.1:0-7606 GCA_043742385.1 Ilumatobacteraceae bacterium | reverse complement strand
TGATCAGCACGGCCGCTGATATCGAGAACAGATTGCTGATGTCGGCGACGTTGGACGAGCGCCGAATGCTTGATGCCTATCTTGCGGCCAAACAGCGGCACCGGCTCGTCGCCGCCATCGGCAAAGATCTTCTGATCGCGGGCGCCAAGGTGACCCGCCTGCTCGACCAGCTCGTTGACCGCGACATTCTTTGGGATGTTGTCTCACAGGTCGTCACGTCCCCCGGCCCGACGCGCCGAGTGTTGTCGACGCGCACTGACATCGAAGTCAGTGTGCTGTGCACTGCTATCCACGACAACGGCAGGCTGATCGGCGCGCTCGTCGACCTCGACTCACCAACCGAAAGGCCAACCGTTCACCCGCGTCGCACCCGCCCGGCGACTCGGCGGCTGATGTTGCCCGGTGAGAACTCGAAATGGATCAATGCACTGGACGCGGCCGGTCGGTATGCCAACGAGCGCGTTCCCGTGGTGCTCGTCGGCTCGAACGGTGTAGGCAAATGGAGCATCGTGCGGGAGATGACCGGCGAGGAACTCGCCGCCGACACGACACTTGTGGTCGACTGTGCCGATCTCGACGAACTCAGGCCTTTCGCTGATCAGACTCCAGTGATCCCTGCACCGCGACTCGTCGTGCTGCGTCACGTTGACGCGATTTCGGATCACATAGTTCGGGAGCTTGGCGCCTTCATTGACGAGCTTCGTGTCTCGATCAAGCCGTGGATCGTTGCCACGTTGTGTTGCCGGGACGGGTCTATCACTGCTGAGCAGCGGCGATTGATCGACCGGATGGAAGGTATATTATTGCCGATCCCCGACCTTCGCGATCGGCCCGATGACATCCCACTGATCGTTCGTGATCTCCTCGCCCGGCACCCGAACGGACGCACGGTTCACTTCTCGGCCGACGCCATCAGCGAGCTCAGCCGGGCCAGCTGGCCCGGCAACATCCGCCAACTCGATCACGTAGTTCGCTCAGTGGCCGCTTCTCGCGTCGGCGAGATCACCGTTGCCGACCTGCCAGTCGACGTGCGTTCTACGTCGATACGGCGGGCACTGTCAACGATGGATCAGCTGGAGTGCGAGGCAATCATGAACGCGCTGCACGAGGCCGACGGCAACAAGGTCGTCGCGGCACGCATGATCGGGTTGTCACGGTCAACGATCTACCGAAAGATCCGAGCCTATGGACTCGACCGCGACGCGGCATTCTTCTAGTACTTCGCCTGTAGCACACGCCTCACTGCGGCCACGTCGCTCCTGGTCTGCGGCGCAGGGTCGTCATCAAGCCGACTGATGACACGAAATGACGTCTCGTCCGTGTCGTGTCGGCGTCCTATGAAGTCAATCAGGTGGGCTTCGATGCCCCGAGGGCCGACAGTCAACGCTGCTCCGACCCAACGGCGGCGGATCATGGTGCGCGCCGCGTAGAGACCAGATGGCGGCACCACGGCGTCTGCAGCGGACACGACCAGCTCCGTCTGGAGTCCGTTTGATCGAGACGAAGGTCGGGGCGACACGGTCGCCCCGACCAGCTCGAAGGGACGTCCCAACATCTCGCCGGCCACGCCGACGTGCCCGCTGCGGATTCGATCGATGACGGTTGCTGTTGCGATCGGCCCGAGGGCCAAATCGCTGACGGGGTCACCTTCTCGGACCACGGTTCCGATACCTCGCAGGTACTCGGACAGCACAAGGCGCGGCTGTGACGGCCAGGACTCGCGATCGACGAGCGCGACAGCCGGACGAAGACGTTCGAGCGACGGTCCCAGCGCACCCGGCACGTCGGCGGGACTGGAAAGCGGAAGCACGAAGACCGACGACACCCCGAGGCTGAGCAGCAGCTCGCAGCGGCGCCCGACGCTCGTGATCCGTGGAATCCCTTCACCACGGTCGGCCACCACCGCCACCACTTGAGCCCGCATCGGCTTGGCGTAGCCCAAGGCGGCGTCGACGAGGCCACGATGGCCGCGGTGAACTCCGTCGAACTCGGCAAGGATCAGTACCGTCTCTGATCTTCGGGATACGACGTGGTCGATGGGACGGGTCATGACTTCTACTTCGAGCGAAGCGCTCGGCGTAGCACCTTGCCGGACGCAGTACGCGGAAGGTCCTCGACGATGTCGACGAGCCGTGGATATTTGTACGCGGCGAGACGCTCGCGGCTGTAACGGATGAGATCCTCGGCCGACACCTTCGAGCCGGGCATGACGACGACGAAGGCCTTGACAGTCTCGCCGCGATACTCGTCGGGCACACCGACGACAGCCGCCTCGACCACATCGGGATGGCTGACCAGGGCATCCTCTACCTCGCGCGGCCACACTTTGTAGCCGGATGCGTTGATCTGATCCTTCAAGCGGTCGACTATGTAGAACCAGCCGTTGTCATCCTCCACGGCGACGTCGCCCGTGAACAGCCAGCCGTCGCGGATCGCGTGTGCGGTCTCATCATCGCGTCGCCAGTAGCCGGGCACGACCTGTGGCCCGCGCATTGCGAGCTCGCCGGGTTCACCCGGCGAGGCGGTGGTCCCGTCGTCGCGGACGATCTTGATTTCGGTGTTGCATACGGGAATGCCAGCGGCCAAGGCCCCCGTGACCGGGTCGATCGGCGCACGAGAGCCACGCGGCACGGCCAGGCACGGCCCAGTGGCCTCCGTCAGGCCATAGATGTTGTGGATGTACGGTCCGAAGGTTCGTTCGAAGTCGGCGACCGTCGTCGGGGCGATGGGGGCGCCACCGCTGTAAATGGTTGCGAGCGATGACAGGTCGCGGTGTTTGACGATGGGATCGGTCATGAGGGCGATAAATGCGGTGATCGCTCCGATGGTGAAAGTCGGGCGGTACAACTCGATCAGGTCGGCCATTAGGTTGACGTCGAACCGATAGCCGAGCACCAGCGCTGCTCCGGTTGTGATCGCTGGACCCATGTGGGCGACGAGCCCGGTGATGTGGAATAGCGGGGCGATGCCGAGGATCACGTCGGGTTGGTGGAGATTTGTCCAAGCCTCGTAGAACCGGCAGGCGAACACCACGTTGGCATGCGTGTTGATAGCCCCTTTCGGCGGACCGGTTGTGCCTGAGGTGTATGTCAGAACCGCCGGTTGTGCGGCATTGGCTGCGGGAAATGAATCGGTCCGGCTATCACGATCGAGTAGTTGCTGCCAGCGCATCGCGCCGGGCACTTCGACCTCTCGCAGCGGCCCCAGCGCGTTCGGCCAGTCGGCCGCATAGTGACCTGCGGTTGTGGTGATCAGCAGCACTTCGTCGAACCGCTCGTCGAAGCCGGAACCGACCATGCGTTCGAGCAGTGAGTCCAGAGCGATCACAGCCGAAGCGTCTGAATCGTCGAGGATGAAATGCACCTCCTTCGGCGTCAACATCGGATTGATCGGTACCGAAACAGCACCACTTTTCCAGATCGCGGCCGACGCCAGCATGTGCTGCGGCATGTTCTGCATCAAAAGCGCGACGCGGTCACCGGCTGTGACGCCATGTCGTGTCAGGCCATGTGCCAGTCCGTCGCTGATTGCGTCGAACTCGCGCCACGTGACCGTGCGCCCGAAGTAATGGATCGCCGGTGCATCCGCATACATACGAACCGTGTCGGCCAACAGGTCGAGCATGGTCTCATCGGTCACGGGCAGGTCGTTCATCGAGTCGCGCTCGCCGCGGCGCCGGCGTCGGAGGCCATCTCGGTCACCCGCCGGTAGTCGATTTTGCCGTTCGGGCCCCGCTCCAGTGACGGGACAATGACTACCTGCTTTGGCACCTTGTACCCGGCGAGCCCGGCGCGCAGGCGCTCCACGATCTGTGGCGCAGTCATCGTGGCGTCCAGCCTGAGTTGGGCAACGGCGACGACGCGTTGACCCCACCGTTCATCGGGGAGGCCGACGATGCAGCAGTCGACGATGTCAGGGATGTCGCGCATAGCCGACTCCACCTCCTCAGGGAATACCTTCTCGCCGCCGGTATTGATCGTCGCCGAACCGCGGCCGAGGAAGACAATGGTTCCGTCCGTGTCGACAGTGGCCATGTCGCCGGCAATGGAGTAGCGGCGACCATTGATGACCGGGAAGGTCGCAGCCGTCTTGGTCGCATCCTTGTAGTAGCCGACAGGCAGCCGGCCTGTCACGCCGAGGAACCCCGCCTGGCCGCTGCCTGCAGCGATCGGCTGGCCGTCAGCGGAGAACACACCGACCCGGTCCGACACGGTGAACTTGGCGTCCCCGACAGCACCGCGAGTGGCCGTCGACTTGCTGATCATCCCTTCAGTGGCGCCAAGCGAATCGACGATGCGTAGGTTCGGTAATCGTTCGAGCAGCGCGGCTTTCAGCTCGGCGCTGAAGATGGTTCCCGACGAGCTGATCACTGTGAGGCTGGTGACATCAACGTCGTCATCAAGGTCGTCGAAGGCCTGGAGCAGTGGTCGGGCAAAGACGTCGCCGACGATGGTGAGCACTTGGACCCGTTCGGCGGCGATCTCGTTCCAGATGCGCACGGCATCGAGGCCCATCTCGTCGATCAGCACGACACAGCCACCTCCTGACAGCGTCCCAAGCGCCGCGTACAACCCGGTACCGTGCATCAGCGGCGGGCCTGGAAGCGTGGTCCCAGCGCGCTTGCCGGCAGCCATAGCTTGACCGGGGTCGGCGGGTTCGGTGCCGGGTCGCGACAGCGTCCATTGTGAGACGTAGAGGTCGTCGTTGCGCCACATGACGGCCTTTGGCATGCCCGTCGTTCCGCCTGTGCAAACGAAGATGAGATCGTCCCCCGTCGGCACGTGGCGCAGAGTGTCGTGTCCTGGACGACCTCCTGCAAGGAAGTCTTCGTAGTGCAATAGGTCCGAGTCGAGGGCGGATCCGTCGTGGGGCACCACCACGACGCACAGGTCGTGGTCGACATTCTGCAGCGCCTGGCGCAGCGGAGCCAAGAAGATGTCGTGCACGAAAACTGCGGCAGCATCGACGTAGCTCAGCAGGTAGGCCAGCTCGGTGTCCTTGTATCGGTAGTTGACGTTCACTGGAACGGCGCCGAGCTTCAGCGCGGCGTAGAACACCTCGAGGTGCTCCGGTGTATTGAGCAGCTCGATGGCCACCTTGTCGCCGGCGGTGATACCGCGGCGCTGCAACGCCAGCGCCAGCCGATCTGTGCGAGCGTCGAAATCTGCGTAGGTGATCCGCCGACCCGAGCAGCAGATTGCTTCGCGTTCGGGCACCACCGACGCGACTGTGCGCAGCACGGTCGCGTAGTTCCAGTTCGACGGCCCCGCCGTGGAGGCGCCGTCCACAACGGCCAGCTCCGGGTTCGGTCTCGCCATTGGGTCTCCTCAATCCGGGCGCTTAGGTACGCCCATCAGCCTGCACCGGGGCCAGTGGGACGCACTGTGCCAAGTTGGGGCAGATCGCTGGCGGGTTGTTCCGGGATGCTGGTCGCATGCCTCAAGCTGCAGTCCTCCGCGAGATCGGCGAACCCTTGCAACTGCTCGATCTCGAGCTCGACGAGCCGAGAGCTGGGGAGATCGAGGTGGCGATCGCCGCGTCGGGGATCTGTCATAGCGACCTCTCTGCGCAGCGCGGTGTCGTCGGTATTCCCCGGCCGGTTGTGCTGGGTCACGAGGGTGCGGGCGTTGTGATACGTGTCGGGCCTGATGTCACCTCGGTTGCCGAAGGGGACCATGTCGTGTTGTCGTGGGTGCCGTCGTGCGGCAGCTGTCGTTGGTGTCTGCGTGGCGAGGCGTATCTCTGCGCAACGGGCCAGGCGGCGGCAGACGCCGGGCGGATGCTCGATGGAACGACCCGTCTGCACGATGGCGAGAACCACGTGCATCAGATGTCTGCGTTAGGAACGTTCGCCGAGCGAGTCGTCGTACCGGTGCAATCAGCGGTGCGGATTGCTGCCGACGTTCCGTTGGAGCTTGCCGCCTTGGTCGGCTGTGGCGTGTTGACAGGGGTGGGTGCGGCTACGCGTACCGCCTCGATCCGCGAGGGAGATGTCGTGGCTGTATTTGGATGCGGGGGCGTCGGGCTGAACGTGTTGCAAGGGGCGCGACTGGCAAAGGCAGAGAGAATCATCGCTGTCGACATGAGCGCCACCAAGCTCGAGTTGGCCACCCGCTTCGGCGCTACCGACACCGTCCATGCCGGTGAGGTCGACGCCGTCGAGGTGTTGAAGGAGTTGACTGGTGGTATTGGTGTCGATGTCGCCTTCGAAGTGATCGGACTGCCGGCAACCATTCAGCAAGCGCTCCGCGCAGTCCGCCGTGGCGGTCAGACGATCTTGGTCGGTATTCCCGACCGTGATGCGACGTTGCCGATGCGCGCGCTCGCCGCCGTCTATGGCGCCCGCACGATTCGTGGCTGCTGGTATGGGTCGTCGCTGCCCCAGATCGATGTTCCACGCATCCTCGCATTGCATGATCGCGGTGAGATCGAGCTGCGGGCGCTGATCAGTGGAGAGATTGGTCTTTCCGATGTCAACCGCGGTCTCGCCGACCTGGCCGCCGGAACAGCAACACGTTCAGTGATTCGGTTCGACGCGCAATGACCCTGTCCCACATTGGAACATCGAAGACCTGGCATTCGCGCAGACACTCGGACTGAGGGTCGTGAGGTTCCGACCAAGCGGTCAATGGAATTCCGACCGCCGATCGAGAGAGGGGGAAGACATGTCGAGTCGTCGTATGCGGCCAACGCCACGCTGGGCGATTGGGGCAGCCGTCGTTGTCTTGCTCATCCTCTCCGAGTTCACCAACAGTGGGGCGTTCTTCTCGAACTCAACCTTGTCGACGCTGACTCCGTTTGTCGGGGTGATGATGATTGCTTCGCTCGGTCAGGCCGTAGTGATCGGTTCCGGTGGCATCGACTTGAGCATCCCTTCCACGATGACGTTCGTCGGCGTGCTGGTGCTGAAACTCTCCGAGGGGAGGAACGACCGGCTGGCCTTTGCCGTCGTGATCTCGGTACTCATGTGCGGGGTCATCGGGCTAGGAAACGGCCTGCTTGTCGAGCGCCTGCGACTCAACCCGTTCGTCGCCACCCTTGCGGTCGGCCAGATCGTGTCGGGGATCGCCCGGTTCGTGCGCGGCCCAGTACCCAAGTTCACGCGCGTCCCTCCAGTGTTGGTGCAACGCGCCCGTTGGAACCTGTCAGGCATCAGCATTGCTCTCCTTGTCGCTCTGGCCCTGATGCTGCTGGGCACGCTCATCTTCCGTTCGACCGTGTGGGGTCGGCGACTGGTCGCCAGCAGTGCCTCGAAGCCGACGTCAGCTTTGATCGGGTTGAGTTCATCGACCTACAGGACGATTACGTTCGTCTCGTCGTCTGTATTCGCCGGTGTTGCGGCGGTGCTCTTGTCCGGTCAGCTAGGTGCGCCAGATCTGTCGCTGGGCTCGCCATACCTGCTCGCCACCGTCGTGTCGGTGGTCCTGAGCGGAGCCACACTCAGTGGTGGCCGCGTGGATCTCATCGGCGTCGCACTTGGCGCGACGTTCATCACCGTGCTGAATCAGGACCTACGCGTGCAGGGCTACTCGACGGGATTTGCACAACTCGCGCAGGCCGTCGTACTCGCCGGTGGCCTGGCCCTGGTCCACCTGATTCGCACACG
>JAYTZE010000197.1:0-3898 GCA_043742385.1 Ilumatobacteraceae bacterium | reverse complement strand
GGCGCACTGTTGTGGCGCGGCCTCGCCGAGGGTGCGCCGGTCCTCGATGGTCGCACCATGGTGTGGGCCGGTCACCCTCGGCAGAAGTTTGTGATGTACCCCCTGCTGGATCTGGCGGACGGTCGTCAGCAGCTCAACTTCATTGCCGAGTTGCGTACCGACGACACCGAATTGCTGCAGCGCGAGGATTGGAATCAGCCCGGCGACCTCGCCGACTTCTTGCCCAAGTTCGAGGGCTGGAGGTTCCCGTGGCTCGATGTTCCCGCGCTTGTCGCCTCCGCCCCGGCAACGTTTCTGTTTCCGATGGTCGACCGCGACCCTGTCGAACGTTGGTCCTTCGGCAAGGTCACGTTGTTGGGCGACGCCGCACATCCGATGTATCCGATTGGCTCCAACGGTGCATCGCAGGCCATCCTCGATGCCCGAACGTTGACGGGTTGCCTGCTGTCGTATCCCGGCGATACCGAGGTGGCTCTCCAGCGCTACGACGAGGTGCGACGACCGGCGACGTCGGCGATCGTGCTGGCCAATCGCGAGTTGGGGCCGGAGTTGCCGATGCAACTCGTCGAGGAGCGGGCTCCATTGGGCTTCGACCAGCTGACGGATGTGATCTCACCCGCCGAGATTCTCGAGGTCACAGATGGCTATCGAAAGATGGCCGGGTTCTCACTGCAACAACTGCACGATCGGCCGTCGCTGGCGGAGATGCGGTACTAGAGCGACGCGCAGAGCGCCAGCAGGCCGGCATCGGTCAGGTCGGCGAGGAGATAGTCCATGCGATCGGGCCACGTGGAGAACTTGGCGATCACCGTGTTCGACGGGTGGTGGATCATCAACATCTGGCCGTTGATGCCGAGCCCGCAATAGATGCCGGCCACGCTGTCGTACACCCACCAGTAGTCGTGATAGCAAGCGTTCGGTCCGGCGCGCTTGGCCTGCAGGGGAAGCACGAAGGCCTCGATCAGTTCCTCGTTGTAAGTCCTCGGTCGACGCATCCAGTCGCTCGGGACGATCTGGTGTCCGCCGAATTCTCCGTGCCGCAGGCACATGACCCCGAAGCGCGCCAGATCCTCCAAGGTCGCGCAGATGCCACCCTCGACGACCGGGAAGCCCGCAGAGTCGACGATGATGTCGGCGTCGTGTCCGGCGATCCGCGACCACACGTGCTGTGAGAACAGGTCCGGGAATGTCTGACCGGTGGCCTCGCACATCACCCAGGCGAGAACGTCGGGAAGGATCGATCGATACTGGAACAGTCCGCCGTGCTCCGAGGCGTTGGGAAGCTCGGTGATCCACTGGTAGGTGTCGGCGGGTAGATCGGCACGGAGTCGACTCGAGTAGCCGGAGATCTGTTCGAGTAGTCGCCCATCGCTGTCGGGGTTGTCGTAGTCCTCCTCATCGAATCGCGTGCCGGCGCGCATGTCGAGCAGGTGCTGCAGCGTGCAGCCTTCCCACGAGGTACCCCGCAGCAGGCGGATGTAGTCGGGTACGAGGTGTTCGGGATCGATGAGCCCCTCGCCAACCATCACACCTGCAAGCGTCGACGTCAGCGACTTCGAGACCGACATCAGCAGGTGCGTGTCGGTGGGCCGCATCAGCCCGCCGTAGTGCTCGAAAAGCACCGAGCCATCGTGGACGACCATCAACCCGTCGGTGAATGTCGCCTGGAGCATCTCGCCGAGTGTCCAGCGTCGATCGAGGTGGTCGAAAGTGAAACCAGAGATGTCGGCGGGTCGTCGCGACAGTGGACTCACCGGCGTGGGGGATCCGCTGATGCGCGCCGTGCGGGTCAACTCGCGGACGTGCAGAAAGCCCCATCGGTTGTGTGGCTTGTCGATCCAGTTGCTCGAGTTGGCGTCGCCGCGCGCTGCCCTGAAGTCCGATCCCATTGGCTCCGCACACTAGTGCCGCGTTCTCGTACGATCGGCGGGATGAGTTCAGCCGAGCCGGAGATCACCAGTGAGCTGCTGTGGTCGTATGCACCCGATACGACGCAGTACCAAGCCGCTGATGTTCCGGCGTGGCTCGATGAATTGGAACTCACCGCCGCACCCCCACACGTGAAGATGCTGACGAGAGCCCTCGGCGGTGACTGGTTGATCGCCGACCAGTTCCGTCCGATGGAGCTCACGCTGCGCCAGCGGCTGCTCGACGAACAGCACGACCTGGTCTTCGCCATGAACCCAAATGCCGAGGACGCCGCTGCTGAAACCTTGGAGCTGGTCGAGCGGTGGCTCTCCGACAAGGGATTGCCACCGGCGCCGGCCGGATACCACCCTCTCGAAGCTGCGGGCAGGGCAGTGCAAGAGGACCTGTGTTTGATGGTGCAGCGCGACGGTTCGTGGCATCTGGATGGCGCTGTGCTGTGCTTCCCTTCGTTCTGGTCGTTGACCGAGAAGTTCGGGCGGCCGACGATCGGCGTGCATCAGGGCGTCGCCCACTACGACCAGGAGTTGGCGCCCCGAGTCGACCGCTTCTTCGATCGCATGCGTCCTAGCCAGATCGTGTGGAGACGAAATCTCTCGGTGAAGCCGTATCCGCTGTTGTTCGTGCCGCTGCCGAAACGGGCGCAACCGATCGGTGATCTCACTACGACAGAGGACGGTTCGCCGTTCTGGTTGCGTAGCGAATGGCAAACCTTGCAGCGGTTGCCGCGCAGTGGTGCAATCCTGTTCACGATCAAGCTGCAGCTTGCCCCGGCGCGGGTGCTGATGGAACGCCGTGACCGGGCCGCAGATCTCTTGGCGATGTATCGATCGTGGGACGACGAGATGGTGCGTTACAAGATCGCCGCCAACAACCTTGCTCCAGGGTTCATCCCGTGGCTCGAAAGAATACAATCCAGCGACGCCAACGTGGAGGAGAGCCGTGCTCGCTGAACGACTGAACAATCTTGGGACGGAGACCGCTTTTGCCGTGTCACTGGCCGCCGCGGAGTGGGCTGCGAAGGGCAACAAGGTCTTTCCCTTCCACCTCGGTGACATCAATCTGCGAACTCCCGCAAACGTTGTCGATGCTATGAATCGGGCTATCGCCGATGGCAAGACGGGCTACTGCGAGGCTGCCGGAATTGCACCGCTGCGCGAAGCCCTGGCCGACGACGTGTCCATGCGTCGAAGCCTGAGTTACGGCCCCGACAACATTGCCGTGCAGCCGGGCGGCAAGCCCGTGATCGGCAAGTTCTTGCAGGTCGTGATGAACCCTGGCGACGGTGTTTTGTTCCCCTCGCCCGGGTATCCGATCTACGAAAGCCAGGTCGAGTATCTCGGTGGCGTAGGCCAGCCCTACCGCTACATCCAGACCGCCACGGGGTTTGCGATCGATCGCGATCATCTGCGGAGTCAGATCACGCCGGCCACGAAGGTGCTGATCTACAACAACCTGCAGAACCCGCTCGGCTGCGAGAGTTCGCTTGACGAGATGCGGTCGCTCGCGGAGCTGGCCATCTTGCACAACCTGTGGGTGCTCAGCGATGAGGCGTACTTCGAGATGCGCTACTCGGGCACAACTACGTCGATCGCCTCGTTGCCTGGCATGCGCGAGCGCACCGTGATCTTGTACACGTTCTCCAAGAAGTTCGCGATGACCGGCTGGCGTCTGGGCGCGGCGGTCGGCCCGGATGAGTTGATCGCCCAGATCACCAAGATCAACACCAACGATGAGAGCTGCACGACTCACTTCGTGCAGGCTGCCGGCGTCGAGGCGTTGCGGGGCGACCAGTCGGGCGCGCAGGCGATTCTTGCCGAGCTCGAACGTCGACGAGATGCGGCGGTCGACGAGCTGCAGAAGATCGCCGGCCTCGTGGTCGCCAAACCAGACAGCACGTTCTACCTGTTTCCCAACGTCAGCAAGGTCATGGAATCACTTGGATTCACCGACGTCGCCAACTTCGCCGACG
>JAYTZE010000196.1:0-3899 GCA_043742385.1 Ilumatobacteraceae bacterium | reverse complement strand
CGGCCTTGTTGCCGACCGTGTCCATCATCCATGCCGTCTTCAATGTCAACAGTCGGACCATCTCCAGGTCGATGCGCGACTCGGCGATCCAGTCCATGATGTTGCTGCGCTCGGCCAGTCGCTTGCCGAAGGTCGTGCGAGTCAGAGCCCGCTTGCACAGCAGTTCCAAGGCCCGTTCGGCCGCACCGATCGAACGCATGCAGTGGTGGATGCGACCGGGCCCGAGTCGTGCTTGACTGATGGCAAAGCCATCGCCGTCGTTGGCGATGATGTTGCTGACCGGCACGCGGCAGTTCTCGAAGCGCAACTCGACATGGCCCTCGGGATCGAGATATCCGAACACGGTCAGGGCGCGCACCACCGTGAGACCGGGGGTACCCATCGGTACCAGGATCTGGCTCTGCTGGCGATGAGGAGGAGCCGACGGATTGGTCTTGCCCATCACAATGAAGATCTTGCAGTTGGGATGCATGGCACCCGTGATCCACCACTTGCGACCGTTCAACACATAGTGATCGCCGTCGAGCTCAATGCTCATTGCGATGTTGGTGGCGTCGCTCGACGCAACGTCGGGCTCGGTCATTGCGAACGCCGAGCGGATCTGGCCATCGAGCAGCGGTCGCAGCCACATGTCTTTCTGCTCCGGTGTGCCGAACATCGTCAGCACCTCCATGTTGCCGGTGTCGGGCGCCGAGCAGTTGCAGGCCTCGCTGGCGATGGTGCTGCGACCCATGATCTCGGCCAGCGGCGCGTACTCAAGGTTGCTGAGGCCAGGCCCCCAGTCGTCGTGGGGCAAAAACAGGTTCCACAGCCCGCGTTTGTGGGCCTCCGCCTTCAACTCCTCCATCACCGCAGGATGATGATGCGGGTCTCTACTCTCGACCAGCTGCTGCTGATACACATGCTCGTTGGGGTAGATGCATTCGTCCATGAAGGCCAGCAAGGTGGCCCGGTACTCGTTGCAGCGGTCGGTGAATGCAAAGTCCATGGCGCAAACGTAGACCCTTGCTGCTTCAACGCCCCCGGTCGCCGGAGGTATCGACAGCGTCGCTGGCCCGTAACAGCCGCGGTCCCATCAACTTTGCCATGAGATGTTCACCGGCAGTCACCGGCGGATAGCGCGGCGGATCAACAGCGCTGCAGCATGTGGGCAAGCACTCGATCCGGGCATCCCAGTTGCCATCGAGAAAGAACGCAGCGCTACGGCGAACTGCGGGTCCGTCGACAGCGGTAGGAGGCACGACCCGGTGGACTGTCGAGCGCCATTGATCGTTGGTCCACTGCGCGGTCAAGTCGCCGAGGTTGATCACCAACGCATCGTCCGCGGGGATGACGTCGATCCACTCGTCATTGGGGGCGACGATCTGCAAGCCGGCAACGGGCTCAGCCCACAGCACCGTGACGATTCCATAGTCGGTGTGCGCACCCATGCGCTGCTGCCCCGGAAGCGGGACGCCGTCGCCGGCATGGTGTTCGTAGCGAATCGCTCGCATCGTGGTGGTTGAGCGATCCACGAATGGCGCAAACCAACCAGGGGACAGACCGAGGCCAACCGCGAACACCTCGATCAACGTCAGTGCAAGTTGTCGCGCCGACTGGAAGTAACCGACGAGTGACGGACGGAGTTGCTGAGGCGTGGCCGGCCAGATGTTGGGAGCGAACGCGCCGAGCCGATGCGAGGCATAGAACGGATCGTCGTAGTCGACATCGTCCTCCCCGATGTTGAAGGCCTCGAACAGATCGGGGGGAGCGTCGCGACCGATGCTGTACGACAGGGCTTCGGTGCCGCGCGCCGCATAGCCGCGATTGATCGCCGGGTCTGTCGGCGTGCAGCGTTGCTTGACCTCGATCGGCAAGGCAAAGAACTCGGTACTGGCTGCAACCATCGCGTCGATACGTTCATGCGACAGACGGTGGCCGACGATCTGGAAGAACCCGAACGCGCGCGCCGCGGCATCGACCTGTCGGCCAACAGCGAGACGATCGGCTTCGGTGCCCCACCATGGCTGGAGGTCGATGACGGGGATTTCCATCGCGCTACTTCACCCGGATCTTTCGAACGCCGCGCTTGTCCTGCGCCTTCAGCTGCGCTCGCTGCTCTTCCTCCAACGCGAGCTCCTCGGCAACAAGCCGCTTCATACTGGCCAGTCGCAGTGGGTCGAGCCGACCGTCGGCGATCGCCACCTGCACCGCGCAGCCCGGCTCATCTTCGTGTTTGCAGTCACGGAACCGGCAGTCATCCATCACGTCGAAGACGTCGGAAAAGGCACGCTCGATGCCTCGCCCGCTGCTCCACAACGTAACGGCGCGCACACCCGGTGTATCGATCAACCAGCCGTCGCCGGGTAAGCGAACCAACTCGGTCGCCACGGTGGTGTGCCGACCCCGACCATCGCCCTCGCGCACCGCAGCGGTGGCTTGAGCGCGGCTGCCAACGAGCGCATTGATCAACGTGCTCTTGCCCACTCCGCTGGCGCCGAGCAATGCGATCGTCGCATTGCCGGCGGCGAAGGCAGCCAGGGCATCGACACCCTCTCCACTGATCCCGCTCGCCGTCAGGATTGCAACCCCAGGCGCGGCAGCGTGCAACGAGCCCACCGATTCTGCCGGGTCATCGACCAGATCGCGTTTCGTCAACACCACGACCGGCCGGGCTCCGCTGTCCCAGGCCAGCACCAACTCTCGCTCCAACCGGCGCTGATTGGGTGGTGAGGTCAGCGCGTGCACCAACATCACCACGTCGATGTTGGCGGCAATCGTTTGTGCCTCGGCACGGTTGCCCTCGAACGATGCGCGGCGCACGAACGCGCTACGCCTTGGCAGTACGGCCTCGACCCGATCGAGCTCGACCGATGGCACAACCCAGTCGCCGACGGCGACATCGGCGCCGATGTTTCGAATCCGCAACGGTTCGGCGTCGAGATTGCGCAGGACCGTGCTCCAGCCTCGATCGAGGCGGGTGACCCTGCCTGGCAGCTCGGCGAGCCCGAGAGCATGCCACGACAGTTCCAACTCCTCGCTCCAGCCGAGTCGAATGTCACACCGTTCGTCGATACCGCTGAGGGTAGCGTCGCGCACGAGGCAACCGCCGACGACCGAGAGGCCGTCGATCGATATTGGAGGGGTCCAAACGTGCTTGCTCGTCTTGCTCGCTTTAGCTTTCGCAAACGCTGGATCATGGTCTTTGCCATCTGGCTGCCGCTACTCGTCGTGCTCAATGGCGTCAGTGGTGCAGTCGGTACCGACTATCACACCGACTTCAACCTACCCAACAGCGATTCCAAGCTCGTCCAGGAAGCGCTGTCGAACATCGGCAGCGAGGAAGACGCGGGCTTCATCGCCCAGATCGTGTTCACCTCGCCCGGTGGCACCGACGACGCAGCGGTCAAGGCCGCCATGGAGCCCTTCTTCGCCCAGGTCGATGCCCTCGAGGGTGTGAAGGTCGTCAGCCCATACAGCCCAGAGGGCGCGCAGTTCAACAGCGCTCAAGAACCGATCTCGTTTGCCCAGATCTCGTACACCAACCGCAGCCAGGCCGACATGATCAGCCTCGCCGACGAGATCCAGGATCTCGGCGACCAGATCGACGGCCCGCCCGGGCTGACCATCGAGTATGGCAGTGAGTTGTTCGCGGGTTTCGAACTGCCCGAGAGTGAGATCCTCGGCGTGCTCGCGGCGATCGTCATTCTCTTGATCGCCTTCGGCTCCGTGCTCGCAATGGGCTTGCCGATCGGTACCGCGCTTTTCGGCCTCGGCGTCGGCGCCGGTGTGCTCGGCATCGCCTCGAACGGCTTCTCGATGCCCGAGTTCGCACCGCAGATGGCAGCGATGATCGGCCTCGGTGTCGGTATCGACTACGCGTTGTTCATCGTCACTCGATATCGCGAGAACTTCCATGC
>JAYTZE010000195.1:0-7630 GCA_043742385.1 Ilumatobacteraceae bacterium | reverse complement strand
CGATTGCAGCACGCGAGCCTGCATCGTTGCCTGCCCGGCCGATCTGTTCGTGCCGACCAGCGATGGCGGGATTCTCTTCAACTACGAGCAGTGTTTCGAATGCGGCACGTGTTACATGGTGTGTGATCGCGAGGGCGCCATCACGTGGTCGTACCCCGAAGGTGGGTACGGCGTGATCTTCCGGAGCACGTGATGATCGCGGTATGCATCAAATGGATTGACGCGCAGGTAACGACCGGTTTGTCAGCGGCCGACGAGGCGGCGATCGAGATCGCGCTGCGCCACGGCGAGGCCATTCGCAGCACCGTCATTGCCGTCAGCGTTGGCGGCCCAACGGCAGATCGTGGTCTTCGCGATGCGCTGGCGTGCGGGGTCGATACGGCAATACGCGTCGCCGCGCCCGACGATATGGACAGCGCGTCGGTCGCAGTTGCCCTGAGCCCGGTCGTCGCCCACAGCACTGCCGTGTGGTGCGGTGACTATTCCGCCGATCGGGGCACGGGCAGCGTTCCTGCGTTCCTCGCTCATCGATTGCAACGCCAGCAGGCGCTCGGCCTCGTTGGTGTCGAGTTCATCGAGCCGCTGCGCGTCACCCGCCGACTCGACGGCGGGCGCCGCGAGGTACTCCGAATCACCGGGCCGGCGGTGCTCTCTGTCGAAGGTTCCGTGGCCCGCCTGCGACGCGCTCCGCTTCGTGCTGCGTTGACCGCCCAGGCTGCCGAGGTGCTGCCCTTCGCCACCGCATCGGCATACAGCGGCGACACGTCCGGCGCAGTCGTCCTCCCCTATCGACCGCGGGCCCGCGCCTTGGCCGCTCCCGCCGGTGCCACGGTGCTCGACCGGCTGCGGGTGCTCACCGACGTGTCGGCGGCACCGCAGCCAGGCGAAACGGTCGAGGCCGATCCTGAGGAAGCGGCACGACGCATCCTCGAGGTCCTAACCGACTGGGGATATTTGTCTCCCTAACGGCGACAGGGGCCCCAATCTTCAATTCACGTGCTCTCTGTCAGCTCCTAGAACGACTGTCGTTCTAGGAGCTGACGGTGATGCACAGCGAGCGCCGATCTGCCCTGAGGCGCTAGCTGTCCGCCACGGTCCGCCCCCACTATCCTGCGCCCATGGTGCAGCTCGATTCGGTGGGCGCAATGCTGCTCAAGGCAGCCAGCGAACTGCTCGCCGCCGAGGGCCCTGGATCCCTGAAGGCAGTTGGCCCGACTGCATCGACTGGCCGGCGGTCTACCAACAGGCGACAACCATGATCGTCAGGGGTCTGGCGTGACGAATCGCCTTGGCCACGTGACCTGGACGGACCTGTGGAACCTGGCACCGCGCCCGATCATCGCAATACCGATCGGCTCGTGCGAGCAACACGGGCCCCATCTGCCGCTCGACACCGACACCCGCATCGCCATGGCGTTGGCGGAGGGTCTGGTGTCGTCGTTCGAGCCAGGAGATGTGTTGATCGGCCCGACGCTCACCGCGTCGTCCAGCGGTGAACACGCCGGCTTTCCCGGCACGCTGTCGATAGGCGCCGACGTTGTCGAGCACCTGATCGTCGAACTCGTGCGCAGTGCCGACTGGTCGGCGGGTGTCGTGTTGATCAACGGCCATGGCGGCAACGCCGCTCCTGTGCAGCGGGCCACCAACAAGTTGCTCGGCGAAGGACGCCGCGTGCTTGCGTGGTGGCCGCACATTCGTAATGGCGACGCACACGCCGGCGAATCCGAAACGTCGATGATGCTGGCCCTCGCACCAAATCTCGTACGCATGACGAGGGCCGAGGCCGGCCGCACCGAGCCACTCGTCGACCTCATCGACGAGTTGCGCACCAACGGCGTTCGCGCCGTCAGCCCCAACGGCGTTCTTGGCGACCCGCGCTCGGCTACCGCCAATCACGGCAAGGCACTGCTCACCAGGCTGACCATCGATCTCGTAGCCGCCGTCGACGAGTGGCGAGCATGACTGCGCCGTTCTCGATCGATGGCTCATACCGTCGATACGACCGAGTGGTGATCGGCGGTTCACCGCTGCGACTGTTCAGACTGTCGGCCGGTGGCCAGCGAGTCGTCGAGGCAATCGAACAGCACCAACCGCTGCCTGTAGGCCATGCCAAGTTGACTGATCGACTGGTCGAAGCCGGAGCCATCCATCCCGCACCAACGGAATCCTCGTTCACGGCAACGGACGTCACCGTCGTAGTTCCAGCCTTCAACACTCGACCAAGCATGGCCGGCGACTACGGCGCTGTGATCGTGGTCGACGACGCCAGCAAGCCGGTGTTGGAACCGCTCGTGGGCACGATCTCGATTCGCCTGAGCAGCAACAGCGGCCCGGCGGCGGCGCGCAACGCCGGACTGGACGAGGTAACCACACCGCTCGTCGCGTTCGTCGACACCGACGTCGATGTCGGCGGCGACTGGCTCTCGTATCTGCTGCCGCACTTCAACGATCCGTTGGTCGCCTTGGTCGCTCCGCGGGTCGGCTCCACCGAGGGTTCGACAAGGCTCGCCCAGTACGAACTGGTCAGGTCGCCGCTCGACCTGGGCGACCAGCCAGCACGCGTCGCTGCCGGCTCGCGGGTCAGTTACGTCCCAGCGGCTGCGCTGGTTGTACGGGCCGACGCGTTGCGAGCGATCGGCGGTTTCGACGAATCACTGCGAACCGGAGAAGACGTCGACATGGTGTGGCGGTTGCTCGAAGCCGGCCATCGCTGCCGCTACGAGCCGGCAAGCGTCGTGCATCACCGACCACGATCTTCGTTCGTGTCCTGGGCCCGCCAACGCATGGCCTACGGACGGTCGGCCGCAACGCTCGATCGCAAACACCCTGGTGCAGTCGCGCCGCTGCGAATGAGTGGATGGAGCGCGGTGGTGTGGGCGCTGGTCTTGATGCGGCGACCAGTCGCTGCGGTGGCCGTCGCCGCGGGAACCGTCGTCGCCCTGCAGCGCAAACTCGACGGCGTCCCGCCCGCCGAATCCGTCCGACTCGCCGGGCTCGGTCATCTCTATGCCGGACGCCAGGTGGGCAGCGCGATCACCCGTGTGTGGTGGCCGCTGTCCCTGTGTGTGGCGGTGCTGATCCGTCGCACTCGACTGCCGTTGCTCGGTGCGGCAACCATTCCGTCACTGCTCGACTGGCTCGCCAGGCGCTGCCCGCTCGACGCAGCGCGCTACATCTCGCTACGACTGGCCGACGATGTCGCTTACGGAACTGGTGTTTGGATCGGCGTCATCGAAGAACGCAGCCTCGGCGCGCTGGCGCCGAAGTTCACCAACTGGCCGGGGCGAACTGTCGACTGATGTCGTTGCACTCGGCGCACACATCGTCCGGGATCACACCCCAACGCATCAGCCGGTTGAAGACGATGCAACCAAGGCACAGGGCGAACACCGACTCGAGCGCGGCGGCAACGACCAGGCCGCCGATCAGCGCATACGAGACTGCGTGCGCGCCGAGGTGCCACGCCAGAAGTGCGCCAGCACTGAAAGTCAGCCCCATGCCTTGAGCGAAACGCTTTGGAGGACCGGGAACGAAGCGATGATCGAGCTTGAGTCGGGGGGTGATCACCCGGGTTACGAGTTGGCCCAGCGGGCTCAGCCGCGGGCCGGTCAGCACCCTTGCTAGGAAGCCGTATGCCAGCGGAACCAGCACCCACCACTGTCTGACGAGCAGGAACGCAATGCCCTGGGCGACGACCCCGCCGGCCACCAAACGGGCCGACGTCTCGTTGACCGGGCTGGGAAAACCGAGCAACCTGCGCATCGCGGAAACGCTAGTCCGACAATCCCGATCAGACAACTCGGGATTAAAGGCGTCTGGCATGCGGGCGGGGGAATCGGTGCAGCAACTACGGTTTGTTCGGCATGGCCTTGCGACTCACTGTTCAGCGCGCCGCTTGGGAGTCGCACATCGATTCGGTGGCGGCCAGCGTCGACGGATTGGTGCCGGTGGTGAAGGGAAACGGGTACGGCTTCGGCCGAGCGACGTTGCACCCATTGATCAAGGGGCTCTCCGACTACGTCTGCGTCGGCTCCATTCACGAACTCGACGGTGTGGCCGACAGGGTGACGCCGATCGTGCTGACTCCCTCGCCCGTGGCACCAGCGTCGACCGACGCGATCCTGACCATCGGCTCGGCGCTCGACGTCGCACCACTGACCGGTTGGCGAGGACGGGTGATCGTCAAGCTGCAATCGTCGATGCGGCGGTACGGCACAACGACGACCGAACTCGCCACGGTCACGGCAGCGGCGAGAAACGCCGGCCTCGACATCGTCGGGTACGCGCTGCACCTTCCATTGGCGGGATCCGACGCCGATCGTCGCGCCGAGATCGACAACTGGCTCGAGCATCTCGAGCCGCAGCACACCCTGTGGCTCAGCCACCTGCAGCCACAGTCGTACGCCGACCTTCGAACGCGCCATCCCGACAGGCACTTTCGGCTGCGGCTCGGCACGACGCTGTGGCACGGCGACAAGTCGTTCCTGCATCTACACGCCGGTGTTGTCACTGTGCGCCCGGTGCGCGCCGGAGAACGCGCCGGCTATCACCTCGGCGAGATTGCAACCGACGGCCATCTCGTGATGGTCGACGCCGGCTCGGCCCACGGCGTTGCACCATTGCCCAATGGCGACAGCCCATTCCACTTCGCCCATACCCGGCTGGCGATGCATGAGCCACCACACATGCACACATCGATGATCCTCGCTCCGGCCGGCACCCCGTGTCCGCTCGTCCGTGATCGCGTCGATGTGCAACGGCCGCTCATCGCGACGATGGTCGACGAGCTGGAATGGCTTTGACCACACCGCCAACCGATCGGGTGATCGACCTCGACGTGGTTCGCGCGATCGCCCTGATCGGCGTGGCGATGATGAACTACCGCGGCTACCTCATCATTCTCGGCGATCCGATCGGCGAGTCAGCCGTCAACCGCTTCTTCAATCCGTGGACGGGCCCGTTGTCGACTCGGTTTGCGGCGACGTTCGTGACAGTTGCCGGCATGGGCATCACCCTGCTGACCAACCGCGGCCGACTCAGCGGCGATCGCCAACGGCGCAGCGCGGATCGTTGGACGCTGATACGGCGCGGCTTCTTGCTGTACTGCTTTGGCTTCTTCCTCGAGTGGATCTGGAACGGCACGATTCTGTTCTTCTACGGCGCCTTCTTCGTCGTCGGCGCACTGCTTTTCACGCTGCGCTCTCGGTGGCTGATCATCATCGGCGGCATCGCCGCAGTCGGTGCGGCAGCGATTCAGTGGTGGGCCTTCGAGTCAGACGGCGACACCACGTGGTTGCTCGAAGGGTGGTACACATCGCGGCCGTACCGCTCACCACGTCGTCTGTTCTTCGACACGTTCGTCAACGGCACGCACCCTCTGCTGCCGTGGCTCGCCTTTCTATGCGCCGGCATGGTGATCGGTCGCTATCTGCCGTTACGTGCGCCCTTACGGCGAATACTCGTCGCGTTCGGGGTGCTGCTTGTCGCCGGCACCTATCTCGCCAACCACGCGTATGCCGACACGCCACTGCGTTCGCTTCTCCTTGCCACTGACCCGTTCAGCCGCAGCCTCAACTACACGGTGTGCGCACTTGGGTCGTCGATCGTCGCTTTCTGCATCATCGGCTGGATCGCAAACGCGACGCGCTCGACCGTGGTGACTCGGGCCCTCGCCGCAGCAGGGCGGACGACGCTGACGCTGTACGTCCTGCATGTCCTGGTGTTCAACGCGCTGGTCGCTCGCTGGCATTTCATCAAGCCGGCGGGGCTCGACGTCGCTCTCGCGTTCGCCGGCACGTTCTGGCTGGTGGCGATCGTCGCCGCCGCGTTGTGGCAGCGACGATTCGGGATCGGACCCGCCGAATGGGTCTATCGCAAGTTCGGTGGCAGCAACATGCCGCTCGTACCTACAGAACCTCGCTGAACGTGTCGCACTGCCGAGCATCGCCGGTGTTGTAGCCACGCGTGAACCAGGACTGGCGTTGCTCGGCCGAACCGTGAGTCCAGGCTTCTTTGTCGATGCGCCCCTGCATCTTTTCCTGGATGCGATCGTCGCCGACGCCTTCGGCCGCGGCGAGCGCCTCGTTGATCTCGTTGGGTGCTTCGAGCAGGCCGCGCGATGCGGCATCGCCGACCCAGACCCCGGCGTAACAGTCGGCTTGCAGCTCCATCGCCACTGAATACTGGTTGGCCCGCCCCGGATCGTTCTGCTGCGCCTGCTGCACCTGGTCGTTGATGCCAAGCAGATTCTGCACGTGGTGCCCGTACTCGTGAGCGATGATGTACTGCTCGGCCAGGTCGGTTGGCGCGCCGACCAACTGTTGCTCGAGCGCCTGCAAGAACCCGAGGTCGATGTACACCAGATGATCGAGCGGGCAGTAGAACGGCCCGGTCTGCGAGGTCGCGTTTCCGCATCCGGTGCTCACGGCATCGGTGTAGAAAACCGTCTTGGTGACCTCGTAGGTCGTTCCGAAGAAGGTCGGCAGGTTGGCTTGCCAGTAGTTCTGCACGTCGAGTGTTGCGCCACAAACGACCTGTTCGAGATCACTGGTGCACGTGTCGGCGGTGCTGCTGTCGGACCTGTCGACCGGCTGGGGAACGCCGGCAGCAGTGGGACTGTTACCGAGCAACTTCGGCAGCAACAGCGAGGCGAGCAGCACGATCACTCCCAGCACGCCTCCGCCGGCCTTCATCGGAAATGGGAATCCGCCGCCGCGGCCAAGTCCGAACCCGCCGCCACCACCACTTCCACGACGATCATCGATCATCGAGGCATCACCACTGCGAACCTTTGTCATGTGGACACCGGTGCCCACTTTAGCCGCCATCGAAACGACGACCCGCCCGTCGAAGCGACTGACAACCGGTCACTCACCGGGGCCGCCCTGCACGACGCAGCCCGCGAAGTCCGACCGCACCGGCGCCAATCAGCGGGCCGCGTCCGCCGAGGCGGGCCGGAATGATCCTGGCACTGCGACTGAACGACAGCCGAGCGTGCTCGTCGAGCGTCTCTTGCGCCGAGTTGAAGAACGTCGCCCCGAATCCGAGGGCGACCGAGCCTCCGACCACCGCGAGGTCGAGGTCGAGCAGATTGCAGGTCGTCGCCACTGCTTGGCCGACCAGTCGCCCCGTGCGCTGCATGATCTCGTAGGTCGGCTCGGAATGTGACCGACCGGTGATCGCTTCGATTGCCGGTCCCGACGCCTCCGCATCGAGGCAGCCACGCGAGCCGCATACGCAGCGACGGCCGTTCGGTTCGACAATCGTGTGCCCGATCGAGCCGGCGTTGCCGGTGGCACCGTCGAGCAGCTGACCGTTCAGCACGATGCCGCCTTCGACGCTCGAGCCGACCACCATCGCCAAAAAGCTCTGCCGACCGATCGCTGCGCCGAGCCAGCCTTCGGCCAGTGCCAGGGCCTTGGCACCAACATCGCCGTACACGTTGAGCGTGGTGGCCGATGCCAGCTTGGACCGAAGCGGGAACGATCGCCAGGCACCGATGTTGGTCGGTGACACGGCGACGACATCGGGACGCACGGGCCCGGCACAGCCGACGCCGACTGCGACCGGTCGGGCGTTGTGATGGGTCCTGGCCCGATCGAGCTGGGCCTGGGCGATTCCGTTGAGCGAA
>JAYTZE010000194.1:0-1888 GCA_043742385.1 Ilumatobacteraceae bacterium | reverse complement strand
GTGGTGGCATGACAACGGACATCTGGGACTCCTCTGTCTCTGCCGTTCACCGTAAGTGTGGTCTTGACGCGCGATACGGGTACTTGGGCCCCTGACGCGTAGCGCTGTATCAGGCCGGCTGCCACGTGACGATGTTGCGGGCGACGGTGGAGATGTGGTCGACCTGCGATGACGTGAGTCGCCGCGGTTGCTGCATCAGGAACGTGCGCAGGGTGCGAAGTGTGGTGATGTGCACGTCGGCCGGCGTGCCCTTTGGTGTGAGCTTGGCTGGATCGACGAAGACGATTGCGGCATGTACCCCTACCGGCACGCCGCAAGCAGTCGCCAACACCTGGGCGGCGCGTTTGGCCTGACACCGCGAGTTGTGCAGGTAGACCGTCGAGAGACCGTCGATCCACAGACCCTGCTCGTAGACGCACACCGTCGCGTCGGGGTGATGTTTGGTGGTGAGGGTGAAGACGCCACGAGGTCCGATCACCACATGGTCGATGTCGCTGCTCCGGTCGCCGATGGGCACGGCGTGCCACCCGGCAGGGAGCTTGGCCAGCTCGCGGCCTACCTTCGCCTCACTCGTTGCGCAAACGCCCGAGGACCGTTCAGCGGGCTTCACTCCGAACGCGCGAGCGACCAGGTTCCACAACGGTGCCGCCTGCGCCGCGAGATCGGTCATGCACGGTCATCGGCACGCTGGCCCTCGATCGTGACCGATTCTTGTAGGGTCCGGCGAAAGGCGCTCTCGCCGACAATCGGTGCGTACGATCGCGGAGATGCGAGTGTTCTTCACCGGTGGCAGCGGCAAGGCGGGTCGGCACGCGATCCGGCACCTTGTCGAACAGGGGCACCGGGTGGTCAACGGTGACATGGTGCCGCTCGGTGACCCGGAGGTCGCGGATCTGCGCATCGATCTGACCGACGCCGGGCAAGTCTTCAATGCTCTCTCGGCATACGCCGGCTTTGACGAGCTGGAGGCTGGCACCGGTGTTCCCAGGTACGACGCCGTCGTCCATTTCGCGGCGATTCCGGCGATCCTCGTCCGCCCCGACAACGAGACGTTCCGGATCAACGCACTCAGCACGTACAACGTCATCGACGCCGCAGTGAAGTTGGGGATTCGCAAGGTGGTCTTTGCCAGCTCCGAGACGACCTACGGGATCTGTTTCGCCGATGGCGAGGTCAGGCCCGAGTACGTGCCGATCGACGAGGAGCACCCAACGGTTCCCCACGACAGCTACGCGATGTCGAAGGTTGTCAACGAGGCGACGGCACGGTCGTTTCAGGCCCGTAGCGGTATCGACATGTACGGGTTACGCATCAACAACGTGATCGAGCCGCACGAGTACAAGACCAAGTTCCCCGCCTTCGTCGCCGATCCCGGTCTACGGCGTCGCAACATCTTCGCCTACATCGATGCCCGCGATCTCGGCCATATGGTCGACTGCTGCCTCCGCACCCACGGTCTCGGCTACGAGGTCTTCAACGTCTCGAACGACGACACATCGGTAGGGATGCCCAGCGACGACGTGTACGAGCGCTTCTACGCTGGCGTCCCGCGTCGACGCGACATGGGTCGCTATGAGACGTTCTACGCCAACGACAAGGCTAAGCGTCTCGTCGGATTTGCTCCGCGCCATTCTTGGCGCAACGAGCTTGGCTGAGAGGTAAACCGCTCAGCGGCCGCGGTCGCGGTCGCGCACGCGGTCGGTCTGACGGCGGTCTCGTTTCGTCGGGCGGCCGGAACCGCGGTCACGCACGGCGAACGGTTGTTGGAAGGTGTCGTCTCGTTCGGGTGGTGCCGGGCTGCGATCGACAAAGCACTCGGCGGCGGTTGCGGCATCAACTCGCTTCGTGATGAGTTTGGTGACGTCGAGGATCCGCTCGCGCTGGTTGA
>JAYTZE010000193.1:0-1889 GCA_043742385.1 Ilumatobacteraceae bacterium | reverse complement strand
GCCAGACCTCCGCTGCAAGATCGTCGGCGACGCGGCTCTCCTGTGAGCGCAAGAAACGCAGAAGGCGCGGCTGCAATTCGTGGAAGAGTTCCTCGACGGCGCGCCGGTCGCCACGGCGGGCGCCAGCAATCGCCTCATCGAACCGCGAGGGATCGAATGGCGCCGACGTCATATGAAAATCATCGGACGGCACCGGGCCTACCGTAACCCCCAATTCTCGGTTGCACCACGCAGAGCTGTTATGTTGATGCACAGAGTGAGGAGAAATGCGTCGAACGGCTGCTGGGGCGGCTATCAGGCCTTCATCGGGGCGATGACCTGCTCGGCGAAACGAAGCGCCGGCTCCACCGCGAGAGGGTGTCCGAAATCCATCACGAAGTAGGTCACGCCGATCTCACCCAGATGCGTCAGTCGTTCCAACCACTGCTCCGATGCGGCATCCGAATCCGGAAGGTCACCGGCCACGGTAACGCTGCTGTCGATGTCGGCGGGATTTCTGCCTGCATCGACCGCAGCGGCGTGGACGATGTCGCGCTTTCGCTTCCAATCGTCGTCACCCCTGTGGGCTCCGTTCCAGATGTCGGCCTGCCGCCCGACGATGGGGAGGCCGATCTTCTCGCCGGAACTGCCGATGCAAATCGGCGGCACCACGTCGGGGCGAGGAGAGGCTGCAGCGTCGTCGATCTGGAAGTACGTTCCATGGAACATCGGATGCTCCTCCGTCCACATCAGACGACAGATCTGCACGACCTCTTCGAGTTGACGAAGTCGGACGGCGGCCGGGGGAAAGTCGTAGCCGTACGAGCGGTACTCGTCCTCGCGCCACCCGGCACCGATACCCAGCATGAAGCGCCCCCCTGACAGCACCTGCAGCGTCGCCGCCATCTTCGCTGTCAGGGCCGGATTGCGATAGCCGTGGCCGAGCACGTGGTGGCACAACATGACATCGGGGAACTTCGCTGCGAGCCATGCAAGCGTGATCCAGCCTTCGAGGAAACCTTCCTTCTTCTCGCTGTCGAAGCCGTAGAAGTGATCAGCAATCCACACCGAGTCGAAGTGGGGCAACGCCTGCGGGAGGATGTGCTCTTGTTGGTACATCACGATGGGTTGGAACTTGCTCCCCGCGTGACCGGCAACCGGCGACAACCAGCCAAATTTCACCACGAGTGCATCCTGACATGTTCACGGACGCGTCTATCATTCGCCTATTGACGCGAGCACCGGCACTGCCGCCAGGCCGCTAGCAGCACAACGATGAAGATCGCCGTGGTCGGTGGCGGAAGCACCTACACGCCCGAACTCGTCGATGGGATCGCCCGCCTGCGCGACGAGATCGAGGTCGACCAGCTCGTATTGTGCGATCCCGACGCGACTCGCCTCGATGCCGTCGCCGGTGTGAGCGCACGGATCGCCACCCGTCATGGTTGGGCTGGCAGCTTGTCGGCCACGTCGGATCTCGGCGAGGCCGTCGACGGCGCCGACTTCGTGCTGCTGCAGTTGCGGATCGGAGGTCAGGCGGCTCGGCACCTCGACGAGACCATTCCGTTGCGGTGCGGTTGCGTCGGCCAGGAGACCACTGGTGCAGGAGGCTTTGCCAAGGCGCTGCGCACGGTGCCGGTCGTGCTCGATATCGCCGACGAAGTGCGTCGCCGCGCAGCCTCGGATGCCTGGATCATCGACTTCACCAACCCGGTCGGCATCGTGACCCGCTCGTTGCTCGATCACGGCCACCGGGCGATGGGCCTTTGCAACGTGGCGATCGGGTTTCAGCTCCTGTTCGCGAGCTGGCTGGGCGTGGATGCCAGCGAGGTGCGATTGGGTCACGCCGGGCTCAACCACCTCACATGGATCCGATCGGTCGACGTGGGTGGCGAGGATGTCTTGTCGCA
>JAYTZE010000192.1:0-3921 GCA_043742385.1 Ilumatobacteraceae bacterium | reverse complement strand
GGGGCGCGCCCATCTCGGCCGCGGCTTGCGGCCGGGCGATCAGAGAGCGTTGCCTCCAACTCCCACCACGGCATGTTCGGGTTGTTGAACCCCATAGGAGTTCCGACTCTATCGAACACCCGTTCGAGAGATCAAAACGAGTGTTGCCGGCCACCCCGGGTGAAGCACTCCACTGGGGCGGTCAGCGAATGGCGAGACCGGTCTCGAGATCGAACAGGTGCATCTGCGACGGGCTGATGCTCAAGTGAGCGGTGTCGTCGACACGCAACTGCGTGGTGGGGGGTAGTCGGGCCGACACGGTCTGGCCTTGGCGCTCGCCTTCCATTGCATCGCGAACTTCCGCTGTGTCGACACCAGGCGCGTCGACCTCGAGATGCAGGATCACCTCGGAGCCGAGACCCTCGCGAACCGTCACCTTTCCGCTCAGGGTGTCGCCCCCGCCGCCTGTCGCTGCTTCGGACAGGTGCTCGGGACGAAGGCCGACGGCCACCTCACGGCCGTTGTAGTCGGCCAGCGAGGCAGGCGCCGACGTGAGGGTGATGGTGGCTGAACCCAACTGCAACGTGCCCGCGCCGTCGCCGGTCTGGTACCGGCCGCGCAACAGGTTCATCTGCGGCGAACCGATGAATGCCGCCACGAAGAGATTGTCGGGATGGTCGTACAGGTTCTGCGGCGAATCGACCTGCATGAGCGAACCCTTCGACATCACTGCGACGCGGTCGCCCATCGTCATCGCTTCGATCTGGTCGTGGGTGACGTACACAGTGGTGACGTTGAGGTCGTGCTGGAGCTTGGCAATCTCAGCGCGCATCTGCACACGCAGCTTGGCATCGAGGTTCGACAGCGGCTCGTCCATCAAGAAGGCCTGTGGCTGACGCACGATGGCGCGACCCATGGCGACGCGCTGACGCTGACCGCCCGACAGTTGCGCCGGGCGGCGATCGAGGTTGTCGGTCAATTCGAGCGTGCGGGCCGCGTCGGCGACGCGCCGCTCGATCTCTTCTTTCGGCAGCTTGGCCAACTTCAGCGCAAAGGCGATGTTGTCGCGCACGGTCAGGTGCGGATACAGCGCGTACGACTGGAAGACCATCGCGATGTCGCGATCCTTCGGCTCGAGCTCGTTGACGACACGTTCGCCGATGCGCATCTCGCCGCCGCTGATCGACTCGAGACCGGCGATCATTCGCAACGCCGTCGACTTGCCGCAGCCCGATGGACCGACGAGCACGAGAAATTCACCATCTTCGATTTCTAGCGACAAGCCGCTGACGGCTTGAAAGCCGTTGTCGTAGACCTTGTCGATGTCGTTGAGTGTGATCGTTGCCACAGGACCCCCATCGTGTGTATCGGTGTTGCTCGCCGGAAGTCTTGCATAGCTCTTTCCCTCAGGCGAACCGCATGCTAGGGTCACTCGGTGGAAGTTCTCAATAATTTCCACAATTTTCCACCACGTCCACCGACGTGATTGTTCCTGAGGGGGAAATTCATGAAGACACGCAGAGGCGCCTTGGGCGCACTTTGTATCGCTGGCCTACTCATCGCAGCGTGTGGTGATGACGACAAGGATGCGACTCCAGCAGCCACCGACGCAGGCGGCACCACTGCCGCCGGCGACACCACTCCAGCAGCAGGTGGCGACAGCTTGCTCAATGGCACGATCAAGTGCGAGCAGCAGCACGCCGGCAAAGAAGTCCACATCTTCTCACCGGTGCGTGACAGCGAGACTGACAAGGCCGCCACTCGGTTGCGCGACGGGTACGCCCCGCTTGAGGCTTGCACCGGCGTCAAGGTCGTCTACGACGGCACCGACCAATTCGAGACCGAAGTGATCGTTCGCGTCGACGGTGGCAACCCGCCCGACGTGATCGACTTCCCGCAGCCCGGTGGGTTCCTCGATATGGCTCGCAAGGGCCAGCTCATTCCGTTCCCCGACGCACTAGGCGCCAGTGTCATCGCCGACAACGTCGCCGGTTGGCCCGAATTGGCCACGGTCGACGGCAAGGTCTACGGCGTGCCCGTCCGGGCCAACGTCAAATCCTTGGTGTGGTACAGCCCGACGGCATTCGCAGATGGGGGCTACGCCATCCCCACCAGCCTCGACGAGCTCACCGCGTTGTCCGACAAGATCGTCGCCGATGGCGGCACGCCATGGTGCGCCGGCATCGAGTCCGGTGTCGCCACCGGCTGGCCGATCACCGACTGGTTCGAAGACTTCATGCTGCGCATCAACGGGCCTGAGGTGTACGACCAGTGGGTCAACCACGAGATCCCGTTCAACGACCCGAAGGTCAAGGCCGTTGCCGACGCGGTTGGCGGCATCTTGAAGAACCCCGACTACATGGGCGGCGACAATGCCATCAAGGCGGTCGCCACGACGAAGTTCCAAGACGGCGGCTTCCCGATCCTCGACGGCAACTGCTACATGCACAGGCAGGCGAGCTTCTACTCGACCATCTGGCCAGCGGGCACCACGATCGGCCCCGAGGGTCAAGTCGACACCTTCTACCTGCCAGTGAAGTCGGGCGATCCGAAGTACATGCTCGGCGGTGGAGACTTGGTCGGCGCCGGCACCGACAAGCCTGAGACGTTCGACGTGCTGGCCTACACCGGCTCGTCCGAATACGCCACTGACACGATTGTCGCCGGTGAAACCGGCCTGTCGCCTCGCAAGGACTTCGACACCGCGACCTTCACCGATCCGGTGAAGAGGGCCTTCGCCGACATGCTGAAGGGTTCCGAAGTGTTCCGTTTCGACGGTGCCGACATGATGCCGGCAGCGATCGGCTCGGGTGCATTCTGGAAAGAAGCGACTGCCTGGATTGCCGGTGGAAGCACCGATGACATGCTGAACAACATCGAAGCGGCCTGGAAGGCCCTACCTTCCAGCTGAGTCACAGCGAACAATGAGAAGTATGTAATGTCGGTTGCCTGCAGGTCCCTCGGGCCTGCAGGCAACCATCGTTGGGGGAAGTGCGTTGGGGGAAGTGGTAGTACAGAGAGGTTTGGGGGTCATTGCTCATGCGGGATCTTTTTGACACGCTGGTCACCGTCGTCATCGGCTTGGGAGCGCTTGTCGTCGTCCTGGTCGTGTTCTACATGCTGGTCTCGGTTCTGCCGGGGCGCTGGGCCGAACGCGGCAAGATAACGGTCTTTCTGTTGCCGGCCCTGTTCGTCACCTTCGTCGGATTGCTGGTTCCTGCGATTCGCACGATCTACAAGAGCTTGTTCGTCGACAAGACGATCCCCGAGTTCAAATGGTTCAGGAACTACGGCGAGGTCTTCACCCGCGAGGACACCCGCCTGACGGTCTTCAACAACCTGACGTGGGTCGTCGTCGGCACGGTCGCCACGACCGTCCTGTCGCTCTCCATCGCCCGATTCGCCGACGGCATGAAAGGCGAGAAGGCAGCCAAGTCACTGATCTTCATTCCGGCCGCCATCTCACTGGCCGGGGCCGGCATCATCTGGCGTTTCGTCTATGCCAGCCCACCGTTCAAGGTCGGCCTGTTGAACCAGGTGACCAAGGCGATTCCGGGGTTGCCTGCAAATATGGGAGGCAACGGCGACCAACTGTGGATGCTCGAACGGGGCTACGCCGGTATCAACCCACCACAGACAGCTCCTGGGTTCAACACGTTCTTGTTGATCATCGTGTTCATCTGGGCCTCGGCGGGCATATCCACCGTCATACTGTCTGCCGCCATCAAAGGTGTGCCCGACTCCCTGATCGAAGCGGCGCGGGTCGATGGAGCCACCAACCGGCAGGTCTTCTACAAGGTGACGCTGCCATACATCCGGGCCACCATCGTCACGGTGGCCACTCTCACCACCATCGCCGCATTGAAGGCGTTCGACATCGTCGCAGCGATGACCGGTGGCAACTTCGGCACCAGCACGCTGGCCAACGACTTCTACAACACG
>JAYTZE010000191.1:0-3932 GCA_043742385.1 Ilumatobacteraceae bacterium | reverse complement strand
TTCTTGGTACGTGGATCGAGCCGGTGATGACGCCGAATCGTGATCGATCAGTGTCGGTTCTGGTGTCGAGCACGACAGGTGGGTCGTCTGCCTGGAGTTGAGCATGGAGCTCGATGGGTGCGACCCGATCGATCAAAGTGCGGGCCTCGTACACCAAGTCGTGGACGGTGAACCGTGGTCCGCGCCGCAGCAACGTGGTGGTCGTGTGGCCGCCGTCAACTTCGTCGATCTGAATGAGGTCGATCTCTTGGCCTGCAGCAAGTGGCAACTGATTTTCGGTCGGGCGAATGAGGGCGAGGTGACCGTCTCGTTCGAGATGTAGGACGGCAGCGTGCAGCAGCGCTCGGTCAGAACTTGTATCGCTCGAACACCCGGTTGTCGTCAGCACGACCACGTCGTACCGTTGGTCGAGCTGCGTTGTGATGGCGAGGGCCCGATCGGTCAACGTGTGGATGTTGGCTCGCCCGCCGAATGCGGATGCCAGCCAGCTGGGCGTCGGACCGACCGAGAGCACGGACGTCGCAGAGACGGATCGGAGATGCTCGATGATTCGGTCCGTGTCCGCCAATGTGATCGGGACCGGCATGTCAACAATCGTAGGCATCGACGCTGACCACCGAAGACGCGCAACACGAAACTTTCGCGAAACTGCGCGGCGTTGAAGGAGCGGTCTGCGAAGCTGGTGCCATGTTGGATCGGGGCCAGATCGGTGGCCGGGCACGCAACGGAACCATTGGTGGGGTTCGTATTCTTGCCGGGCTGCTGTGGTTGGCCAATGTGCATTGGAAGGTGCCGGGCGATTTTGGCGAGAACAATGGTGGCGGCTTGTACAAGTACACGAAGTCGGGCGCGGCCAATGCGCCGTTTGCGCCGTTCCGTTGGCTGCTACGCGAGATCGTCGTGCCCAACTTCCACCTGTTCGGTTGGTTCACCTTGGTCAGCGAGACCGTGCTGGCGGCGTTGTTGCTGATCGGCTATCGAACCCGATTGGTAGCTCTCGCCGGCGCGGCGATGACTGTGCCGATCATGCTCTCGGTGATCTATTACCCGAACTCCGATGAGTGGTCGTGGTCGTACTTGTTGATGATCGGCTTGCATCTCCTTCTGTGGGCGACCGCGGCCGGAGATCACATCGGGGTCGACGGAGTGTTGGGCGGCGAGCCGCAAAGGCCATCGTACGCGCTGCTGGTTGTTGGAGCAGTGACTGCTGCAGTCGGTGTGCTCGGGTTGTTCGTCGCCCGCTCGATCGATTTTGCCGGGAAATCAGCTGCGCTGCTGGGCAGCGACGCCGGCTTCTCCGCTGACGGCAAGTTGGTTCGGCGCTGGGAGCTCAAGCTGTTGTGGTTCAATCCGCTGTGGGCCATGCTCACGATCGCCTGCGGAGTGCTGCTGATCGTCGGCAGCCGCAAGGCGATCGTCGCGTGGGCTGGCGCGGTCGCACTGGGAGCGTTGGCGCTCGTGGTGTTCTTGCAGCAGACGTTCGACTACGTACGCGACGACGGCGTGATCCAGAAGGTGTCGACTGGTTCGAACGTTGCGTTCTGGGGTGGTCTTGCGTTGGCGGCTGCACTGTTCGCTCGCCGAGCAGTGACTGCCGGGTCCTCTGCAACGGAATGAGCCGCTGGCTGCAACGTCTGCTTCTTGTTGGGTTGTTCGCCGCGGCGGCGTGGGTTGTGTGGTGGAGTGTCATCAATGGTCGAAGTCAACAACGCGCCGACGTCAGTGTGTTCCTGGGTGCGGCCCCGCTGGTTGGTCGCAACGCCAAGGACGGCTGGGATTGGCGTTTCGGCTGGGGTCTGATCGGCGCTATGGCTGTCGCTACTGGGGTTTGTATCGGTTGCTGGAGCGGCTGGTGGTGGCGAATTCGGCAGCGGTGGGTGGTTGCCGCAGCCGCCATCGGTTCGGCATCGTTCGCCGTGCTGCTGGCAGTGACCGACGGGCTCGACGGGCTGCGCTATGGAGTCGAACACAAGAGCGAATACCTCGCCACACTGTCGACGAAGCCACCTGCCGGCGAATTCGTTCGGACCTTTGTTGCACGGATCAACAACTACTCGGTGCATGTTCGTGGGCATCCCCCTGGCTATGTCCTGCTACTCAAATCTCTCCATGTCGTTGGACTAGGTGGAGTGTGGCCGGTGGTGATGTTGTCGGTAGTTTCATCAGGCATCGTTGCTGCCGCGGTGTTGGTGACCGTTCGGGCGATCGCCGGCGAGGAGTGGATGCGCCGCTGCGCGCCGTTGCTGGTCGTCGCGCCCTACGCGATTTGGATGGTGACATCGGCGGATGCGTTCTTCACTGCTGTTGCTGCGCTGGGCGTTGCCGCGGTCGCCGAGGGAGTGACGAGGCCTCGCCGTCAGAGCGTGTGGTTCGGAGTCGGCGCCGGATTTCTGCTCGGTTCTTTGCTCTTGCTCACGTATCTCGGTGCGCTGTTCCTGATCGTTCCTGCGGTAGTCGTGATCGTTGCGGTCGTCCACCGCAGGCGCGGCGCGTCGATCACATTTCTCTTCGCCACCGTCGCCGGCATGGCCGTGGTCGTCGTATTTCGAGTCGCAGGGTTCTGGTGGTTCGACGGTGTCGCCGCAACCAAACGTCAATATGCCGCAGGAACTGCCCAGTTCAGAGAATGGAGTTACTTCAAGTTCGGCAACATCGGCGCAGCGATGTTTGCCATCGGGCCCCTCACGGTCGTCGGCTTCGGCACCCTGCGCAATCGTCGGATGTGGTTGTTGGTGGGTGGCGCAGCAGCGGCGTTGCTGGCCTCGCATCTGTCGCAATACACCAAGGCCGAGGTAGAGCGCATCTGGTTGTTGTTCTACCCCTGGTTGGTCATCGCCGCCGCCGGGCTCGTGACGCAGTCTCGGCGCCCGGTGACGGCGTCGCTCGTTGCTGCTCAGGCGGCTTGTGCAGTGGTGCTGCAAGCAGCGCTGGTGACAAAATGGTGAAACGAGTGCTACATCAGTGCCTCTGGACGCGGCCCGATGCACGTGCGCAACGGTGCGTTGGCGAACTCGCTCATTCCATCCGCGAAGCCGATGCGGGCCCGAAAGTTCAGGCGTTGCGCGGCCCGCTCGGGGCTGGCGAACACGTGGCGTATGTCGCCCAGTCGGTAGCCGCCAACTACCCGCGGCTGGGGCGCGCCGGCAGGTCGCAGCGCGGCTGCCATGTCGAGAATGGTCTTGGGAGTGCCCGAACATACGTTGATGGGGCCGGACACCGGTTCGTCGTTGGTCAACGCCAGCACGTTGGCGTGAGCGACATCGGCAACGTGCACGAAGTCTCTGCGCTGACCACCGTCCTCGTACACTTGCGGCGCTTCGCCGCGTTCGTAGGCGTTGCGGAACAGGCTGGCGACGCCCGCATATGGCGTGTCTCGCGGCATGCGCGGGCCGTACACGTTGTGGTACCGCAGCGACGTGACGCAACACCCGGGATGCTCGCGCTCGTAGGCGTTGCACAGACCCTCTTGGGCGAGCTTGGTGGTGGCGTAGACGTTGCGCGGGTCGAGCGAGTGATCTTCCGGCACCGGCTCACTGCTCAACGATCCGTCACACAGCGGGCACGGCGGATCGAAGACTCCGGCTTCCAAGGCGTCAACGGTGCGGGCCGCCGGTCGCACTACACCGTGTTCTGTGCATCGGTAGCGTCCTTCGCCGTAGACCACCATGCTCGACGCCAAAACGAGCCGACCGGCGAAGCCGATGTCGTGCAAGGCTCGGAGCATGCAGGCCGTGCCGAGATCGTTGCGGCTCACGTAGTCGGCGACGTCGTCGAAATCGACACCCAATCCGACCTTCGCGGCCTGGTGGCACACGGCCTCGACGCTGTGCAGCAGGCGGGGCCAAACCTGGTTGTTGCGCACATCGCCCCAGACATATTCGGCGTCAGTGCTCAAACCCATCGGGACGCCGTCGTGGGCCGCTGGGTCGAGG
>JAYTZE010000190.1:0-3942 GCA_043742385.1 Ilumatobacteraceae bacterium | reverse complement strand
TGCAGATTTCTTGGCGACAGGCTTCTTGGCGACAGGCTTCTTCGGCGCGGCCTTCTTGACCGGCACCACCGAAACCACAGGTGGACGAATTGGTGCGGGCGGCTGCGGTGGGCTGCTGCGCAGGCCGGCGAACGGCCGAAGACCGAACAGGCTTCCGGCTGACTCGGCCATCTGCCCCAGCGGTTGCAGCCTGTGAGCCAGATCGGTGAGCACGCCCATGAACTCGCTGAGATCGGTCGGCATTGAGGCGAGCGCAGGCGCGGCAAGTACATCGGCCAACCGTGCCAGGCCGGGCGCAACCCGGTCGATCGGTCCGCTGAGCTGCTCGACCATCGCATCGGCGGCCTTGATGGTTCGTGTCACTTGCGGCACGAACGCCTTGATCGGTTCCTCAACCGTGTCGAGTAGACCGTTGACCCGCTCAGCGACGCCGTGCAGTTGTTGCATCGTTTTGTTGAAGTTCTCGACGGCCGACAGAAAGTCGGTCACACCGCGCTGGAACTGACCAATCGACTTGGTGATCGCCCCCAACGGGTTTGCCCCGCCGAACAGACCGAGAAGGTCGCTGATCCCTGGGGGAGTGCTTTGCGCCATGGCCGCACCGTAGCCGCGGCTGACCTCAGGCCGATAGAGCGGCGAGGGCCTCGAGCGGTTCACAGCTGCACACCAAGTTGCGATCGCCGAACGCTGCGTCGATCCGTGACACCGGTGGAAAATACTTCGAGGCGCGCAATGTGGTGATCGGGTACGCACCGAGCTGACGATCGTACGGCCGATTCCACTCGCCAATGAGGTCTTCCGCCGTGTGAGGCGCACAGCGCAACGGACTGGATGCGACGTCCCATACTCCCGACGCCACATCGTCGATCTCACCCTTGATAGCGATCATCGCACCGCAGAACCGGTCGAGCTCGAACAGCGATTCACTCTCGGTCGGCTCGACCATCAATGTTCCAGTGACGGGGAAACTCATTGTGGGTGCATGCAAGCCATAGTCGATCAAACGCTTGGCAACGTCGTCGACGGTGACGCCGGTGGCTTTGGTGATGGGCCGCAGATCGATGATGCATTCGTGGGCTACACGGCCGTGTTCGCCGGTGTACAACACCGGGAAGTGCGGGTTCAGGCGGGTGGCGACATAGTTGGCATTGAGCACGGCCATGGCGCTGGCGTCGGTGAGGCCGGATGCTCCCATCAAGGCGATGTACACCCACGAGATCGACAAGATGCTTGCTGATCCAAACGGTGCGGCAGCGACAGCGCCGACCGGCTGCCCGGCGGAAGCCAACGGATGCGCCGGCAGGAACGGGGCGAGATGAGCACGTACCGCTACGGGGCCGACGCCCGGTCCACCACCGCCGTGCGGGATACAGAAGGTCTTGTGCAGATTGAGATGGCTGACGTCGGCGCCGAACTTGCCTGGCTGCGCCAGCCCCACCATCGCATTCAGGTTTGCTCCATCGACGTACACCTGACCACCGTGGCGATGCACGATCTCGCACAACTCGCTGATGCGAGCCTCGAACACGCCGTGCGTGGACGGGTACGTCACCATCGCTGCTGCCAGGGCGTCGCCTGCAGCGGTTGCCTTGGCCTCGAGATCGCTGAGGTCGATGTTGCCTCGATCGTCGCAGCGCACGACGACGACATGCAGGCCGGCCATCACAGCGCTGGCGGCATTGGTGCCGTGCGCGCTCGAGGGAATCAGGCACACATTCCTGCCGGCGTCGCCGCGGCTGCGGTGATAAGCGCGGATCGCCAGCAGTCCGGCAAACTCGCCCTGGCTGCCGGCGTTGGGCTGCAAGCTGACGGCGTCGTACCCGGTGATCGCCACCAGCATGGCCTCCAGCTGGGTGATCATGGTTCGAACGCCGATGGTCGAGTCGTCGGGTGTGAACGGGTGCATGTCGACCAAACCAGGCCAGGTGAGCGGCTGCATCTCGACCGTGGCGTTGAGCTTCATCGTGCACGATCCCAACGGGATCATCGTGCGATCGAGGGCGAGGTCCTTGTCGCTGAGGCGACGCAGATACCGGAGCATCTCGTGCTCGGTGTGATAGCGAGAGAACACCGTCTGCGTGAGGAACTCGTCAGTGCGTCGCTGCGGGACACCCTCTGCGATGGTTTCGGCGGCTTCGGCGGAAGCTAGGTCCGCAGAAATCCCGAAGGCGTCGAGCACGCTGACGAGTATCGAGGTTGTCGAGGTTTCGTCGAAGCTGAAGCCGATGGTCGCCTGGTCGACGAATCGCAGATCGAGACCGGCCGCGGCGGCGCGACTCAGAACCGCGCCAGCCTCGCAGCGCACCTGCAACGTGTCGAACCATGTGTCGTTGACCAAGGCGAGGCCGGCCGACTGCAGGGCCTCGGCAGCCATCGAGGTCAGTCGATGGATTCGCTCGGCAATTCTGCAAAGGCCCTCCGGGCCATGCCATGCGGCGTACAGGCCGGCGATGTTGGCCAGCAGCACCTGAGCGGTGCAGATGTTCGATGTCGCCTTCTCGCGACGGATGTGCTGCTCACGCGTCTGCAGCGCGAGGCGCATGGCCGGGCGACCTTCGGTGTCGGTGCTGACACCGACCAGCCGGCCAGGCAGGGCCCGCGCGGCCGATTCGGAGGCGGCGATGAAGGCGGCATGCGGCCCACCGAAGCCCATCGACACGCCAAAGCGTTGTGCCGACCCGATGGCAATGTCGGCGCCCAACTTCGCCGGCGGGACGGCCAGCATGCAGGCCATGAGATCGGTGGCGACAACAGCCAGTCCGCCGACCTCGTGCACCGACGCGATCGCCCCGGTCCAATCGACGATGGCTCCACTCGAGGTCGGCAAGCTGAAGAGGGCGCCGAAGCACCCGTCAACGATGTCATCGACATCGCCAACGACAAGTTCGATGCCAACCGGCTCGGCGCGCGTCGCCAGGACTGCAATGGTTTGCGGGTGCGTGTCGTGATGCACGACGAATCGACCGCTCTCGGATTTCGACATTCGCCTCGCCATGGTCATTGCTTCAGCCGCGGCGGTGGCCTCGTCGAGCAGCGACGCGTTGGCGAGACCGAATCCGGTCAGTTCGGCAACCATCGTCTGAAAGTTCAACAACGCCTCGAGCCGACCCTGACTGATCTCTGGCTGATACGGCGTGTACGCCGTGTACCACGCCGGGTTTTCGAGCACGTTGCGCACGATCACTGGCGGAGCGATCGTGCCGTAGTAGCCCATGCCGATCAAGCTCGTGCGAGCGATGTTCTGCCCAGCGAGACCACGCAGTTCTCCGAGCACCGACTCGGGCGATCGAGGTGCGCCCAGCTGCAGGTCGCCCGCCATGCGAATGGTCGAAGGAACCGTATGGGCCAACAGCGATTCCACGGAGTCCTCACCGATGACCGAGAGCATGTGTTGCCGCTCGTCCGCAGTGGGTGAGGTGTGTCGACGGGTGAACTCGCCGGCATCGATCAACTCGTCGAGGTGTGCTCGCATGACTACTCCCTGGGGATCGCAGAAACAGGTTGTCCCCAGCTGTCATTGGTACCTGAGAGCTTCTCCACCCGCGAGGTTTCTTGGGCGGATTTCCCCGTCGGCGAGCGAGCGTGATGCCGCTACTTTCCAGCGTTGCCTTCCCGATCGGTCCGTTGTGCCTGAGAGATTCCGGGGAGGTTGCTCCTTCGGCGCCGCAACGCTGGCTGCGTTGCAGGCTCTCCCGATCGGGGATGTCGACAGGATGAACTGTAGCTGTTGAAACTGCTAGTCGGTGGGAGCCGTGCAGCCCGACTGCTCGACGGTCACCTCGGCGCGCGGCGCCCCGCGCAAGCCGTCTGCCTGTAGCCAGACCCCGTCGGGGACGTCTCGGGTGGTACGCCATTCGACCAACCTCACGTCGTCGATGTCGAGACGGGGCGATTCTCGGGGAACGACGACGTACAGCAGCACCGCATTCGGCCGAAGCGAGC
>JAYTZE010000189.1:0-7718 GCA_043742385.1 Ilumatobacteraceae bacterium | reverse complement strand
TCGGACAGGATCGTCACCACAAGTCGGGTTGGCAGCGTCGAGCGTCCGCCGGCACTCTGGACCCGCTCGAGAATGCGCTCGGCGATGCCTTGCCTCATGTCAGCTCCTCATGCCAGATACGGCGTCAACCGCCGGCGGCGCACACCGGTGACGGCGAACACAACGGTGAACATCCCGGCACCGACCAGCACGATGCTCGGCCCGGATTGGATATCGAGGTGGTAGCTCAGATTCATCCCAACGAATCCGCTCACTGCGCCGATGGCGGCGGCGAGGATCAGCATGTGCGAGAACGAGTTGGTGAGCATCCGGGCCACGGTGGCCGGGATGACCAAGGTGGCGGCGATCAAGGTGACGCCGAGCACCTGCATACTGGCCAGTATCGAGGTGGCGAGCACCAGCATCAGCGTCGCATCGACCCACGCAGTGCGCACCCCGGATGCCTCGGCCACCTCGGGATCGAATGTGGTGAAAAGCAGCTGTCGGTAGCCGACGAAGATCACGATCGCGACCACCACCGTCAGCAGAATGATCGCCACGACGTCGGCGCGATCGATGCCGAGAATGCTGCCGAACAGCGCTGCGTCGAAGCTGCGGCCGCGGCGGCCGAACACGGCGAACAATGTCAGTCCAAGGGCAAACGACGCGGTCGTGATCACACCAATCGCTGCGTCGGCGCCAATCACCCGCCGCCTGGTGACGCCATTGATCATCAGCGCCGAGGCCACGCCCCATACGCCGGCTCCGAGCACGAAGTTGATGCCCAACAACGCGCTGGCGGCGTACCCTCCGAAGATCGCGTGCGACAAGCCATGGCCGATGTAGCTCATCCCCTTCAGCACTACGTAGACGCCGACCAGCCCACACAATGCACCGGCGACGGTCGCCACGATCAAGCCGTTGCGGAAGAACTCGAACTCGAATGGAAGGAGAAGTCGATCGATCACGATGCGCTCTTTCGAAACGGAAGAACGTTGCTGTGAATGTGCGAGTACTGATCGAGAATGATTGGCATACCCGCGTGTTCGAGTATTTGCATTGGAGCGCCGAACGTGCGCTCGAGGGTGTCGGCCGTGAGCACATGGCGCGGCGTTCCCTGGCCGACGATCACGGTGTTGAGGCACACCAGATGCGGGAGATGCGATGCCAACCCGTTCAGGTCATGCGTCGTCAACACGATTGCAGTGCCGGCCTGGTTCAACTCCTCGAGCAGATGCAGCACATCGTGGCGCGTACGGGCGTCGACACCCGATGTCGGCTCGTCCATCAGCAGCAACTGTGGGTCGCCCAACAGGGCTCGGGCGACGAAGACACGCTGCTGCTGCCCACCTGACAGGTCGCGGATGTGCCGACCGGCGAGGTCCCCTATCCCCAGGCGAGACAGCATCTCACGCATGGCGTTGCGTTCTTCGCCGCTTGGCCATGGCAGCACGCGTCCACGAGTGCGCGCCATCAGCACGCACTCGCCAACCGTCACCGGGAAGTTCCAGTCGACCGTTTCCACCTGCGGCACATAGCCAACACGCAGACCGGCGGCGCGGTGCACGGTACCTCGGCGTGGATTGACGCTTCCTAGCAACACCTTCAGCAGAGTGGTCTTGCCCGAGCCGGACGGTCCAACGATTCCGCTGAATTGCTGTCTTCCGATACTGAGGTCGAGGTCCACCAGGACCGGCTTGGAATCGTACGCGCAGGTGACTCCCTCGAGACGGATCAACTGGTCCCCCATGTCGGCCGGCACTTGCTGGTTCATCGGGGATACGTCGCTTCGTCGGGAGCGACGTTTCGAACGTCGATCGCCCTCAGCGCCGAGGCATCCCCACCGAGTGCTTCGGTCATCGTGATGAAGTTGAGTTGCATCAAGCCGAGCCACGAGTGCTCCGCTTGGCCAGGCGTACCGGGGAGATCATCGTCACGCAGTTCGTCCACGTACCGCACCCTCGCCTCGCTGCCGATCTGCGCGAGCACTGGGCTCGGAAACACCTCGGACCCGAAGATCGCCGTGACGCCGCTTGATCTGACTTGATCGATCAAGTCGGCAACCTCCGATGGAGTCGGATCCTCGAAGTCGGAAACCTGCATGGCACCGATCACCGTCCATCCGTACGTGTTCGCGAAATAGGCGTAGGCGTCGTGGTAGGTGAGCAGTTCTCGCTTGGGAACCGTGGCGAACGCGGTTCGCATCGCGGTGTCGAACTCGTCTATCAGCGAGGAGAACTTTGCGTAGTTGCCGGCGTAATAGTCGGCGTTGGAGGGGTCCCGGACCGACATGTCGTCCTTGACGATCTCGGCGTACCGACGAGCGAGAGTCGGGTCGGTCCACAAATGCGGGTTCGGCTTGCCACCCTCGGCCGGGAAGGAGAAGTCGTAGATGTAGTCGCTCTCGGGGATGGTCGAAGTACCGAGTTCGATGACCTCGGCCCCCTCGCGGAGGTTCTGCTCAGCAAGTCTTTTCGTCGGTTCCTCCAGCGACAGACCGTTGATGTAGACGACATCAGCTCTGGACAGCAGTTCGGCAACGCTCGGCCGAGGCTCGAAGGTGTGGGAGTTCGTTCCCTCGGGCACAATTCCCGTGACGTCGGCGCGATCGCCCACAATGTTGGCGACGATGCTCGTGATCGGCGCGACGGTGGTGGCGATCGTGATCCGATCGCCGTTCGCCGTTCCGTTGGCTGACGCCGATCGGCACGACGTCGCGAGGCCGGCCAACGCCAGAACTGCCGCCGCGGCGGTCATTGTGTGCAGTGCGAGTTGGCGTATCGACAGCGACTCGCTACTGCGATCGGCTCGCATCATGAGAGATTTTTTTTTGTGTCCGTCATCAAGATCAGCGAGTGCGGGCCGAAGCATTGCCAGGCCGAGGCGAACACGTGACTTCACAGTGCCTTCCGGTATGCCTCGCTGCCGAGCGATGTCTATGGGCCTCATCTCGTCGAAGAACGAATTTTCGATCGCATCGCGTTGGCGGATATCGAGTTGTGTGAGCGCTACTCGTACCCGCGCTGCGGTGTCGCGCTGCAGGATCGGTTCGAAGATCACAACGTCGCCTGACGCCCCCGGCGAACTCAGAAGGGGGAGTGCTCGCTCATCGCGCTTGCGTCGGCGAGCATCGCTACGTACAAAATCCATCGCTACTCCGCGCGCCAGCACCACGAGATACGTTCGCAACGACCCCTTGGCCGGATCGAAGCCACCCGGGTTTCGCCACAGGCGGAGAAATACTTCCTGAGCTACATCCGCGGCGGCCTCCGCTCCGCACACTCCGCTGGCCCGACGCCGCACCACAGTGACGTGCTCGCGATACACGTCGGTCATCAGCTGGACTCGATTGTTGCTCCACGCCTCGATCCACTGAGCGCGGCTCGTAAGGGCCAGGGCGTCCGTGGTGGTACTCATCACGTTACGTAGTTCGACACCACCCGAGCCGATGGATTGGAATTGGTCCGAACGAGGATTGGCGACTAAGGCATGGTGATGGCTGCGAGGTGATCGTCGACTTGAAAGTCGCCGTGGACAAACGCTGTGACTGTGCTGGCAACCAGATCGGCTGCACCGTCGAGGGTTGTCGAGAACGCCGTGTCGCCGGCATCGCGGCCAGTGGCAATACGCACGAGCGACTGCCGCGGCGCAAGCCTGGTGGCATCGACGATCTCCCATTGCTCGCCGTTGGCAACCTCGGCAACGGCGTGAAAATCCATCGGCGACAATCCAGGTGCATAGACCGAGGCGAGGCGTGCGGGCACTCCGACGGTGCGGCACAGCGCGAGGGTCAGATGGGCGAAGTCACGGCATACGCCACGTCCGGCGAGCAGCGTGTCGACAGCTGTGTCGAGTGGTCCGCTGCTGCCGGGCTCGTACCGCAACCGACCGTATACCCAGTCACCGATGATCCGGCCGCGATCGGCAGCGCGCGCCGGCATGCCCAGCTCGGCGTCGGCGAACGCTTCGAGCAGGTCGGATGGGCAGTATCGGCTCGGCCGGACCGCGAAGAGTCGCTCGGCGACAGTCGGAACGGGATCTTCGAGTGGAGTGCGTTGCACGGTGGCGCGATAGCCGACCGTGAGAGATCCGGCGCCGCATGCGACCAGGTGCACTCTGCCACCATGTTCGACTTCGACCTCATCGATTGCGACGCTCCGACCGTTCAATTCCACGATCATCTGCTCGACCTCGAAGGTCCCTGCCGTGGACGCGGCGGCGACCTGAAGTGCTAGTACCACGTGATGGGCGACCTCGAAGCTGAGCTCGCACCCGATCTCGGACCGGATCAGTTGCGTTGTGTCAGTGATGACGAGAACCTTGCCAGCATTGGGCGTCATTCGGCAAGACCTGTCCTGCCGCTGATCAAACCGATGATGCACAGGTGCTAGTCCAAAGGTGCAGTGGTCGACGTCGGCGAATCGCGGTGTGATGGTCTCACCAAGAACGAAGGAGTCCCCCGTGAAGAAGTCAATCATCTGGACCACTGCAGCCATCGCCGCCGTCGGATTCGGCGTTCCCGCTTACGCGGCGATGTCGGCCCCGACCCCTGCGCCGCGAATCACTCCGACGGTCGTGACGGTCGGCTCATCCGACGACAGCACCTCGTCGACTTCGCCGAGCACCAGCAGTGTCACGGTGGTCAGCACGCCGAACAGCGCGCCGGTGAATACCACCGCCAACTCGACTGACAATTCGACCGCCAACAGCGTCGACGACATCAGTGGTAACTGCGACGAAGCCGAGCACGCCAACGACGCAAACTGCGCCGGCGTCAACGCACCCGGTGTGACCGTCAACTCGACTGCGAACAGCGTCGACGACATCAGTGGTAACTGCGACGAGGCAGAGCACGCCAACGACGCAGAGTGCAACGGCACAGGAACAGCTACCGACGACAACTCCGGCCACGGTGGCGACGACGACGACGACAACTCCGGCCATGGTGGCGGCGACGACGACGACAACTCCGGCCACGGTGGCGGCGACGACGACTGAATAGGAGAGCACAATCTCCGGTCGCGAATCGGTGACGACTATGGTCGGCGCCGATTCGCGACTTGTCGCTTTTACGCCTCGGAGGTACATGGTGGAAACCATTCGACTCACCACCGCGCAGGCCATCGTGCGGTGGCTCGTCAACCAACGAACGGTGATCGATGGAACCGAGGTGCCATTGTTCGCCGGGGTGTCGGCCATCTTCGGCCATGGCAACGTGACCTGTCTGGGCGAGGCGCTCGAGCAGGTTCAAGACCAGCTACCGACGTGGCACGGGCACAACGAGCAGGGCATGGCGCTCACAGGCGTGGCCTTCGCCAAGGCCAAGCGGCGCCGGCAGATCATGATCGCCACCTCGTCGATCGGCCCTGGCTGCACCAACATGGTCACGGCCGCGGCTGTCGCTCACGCCAACCGGCTTCCGCTGCTGCTGCTCAGCGGCGACACCTTCCAGCATCGCATCGTGGATCCCGTGCTGCAACAGATCGAGCAGTTCAACGATCCAACGATCACTGCGGCAGACGCGTTCAAGCCGGTGACTCGATACTGGGACCGCATCACCAAGCCCGAGCAGATCGTGCGCTCGCTCCCCCAGGCGCTCGCAGTCATGCTCGACCCTGCCGACTGCGGTCCTGCATTCTTCGCGCTGCCGCAAGATGTGCAGGCCGACGCGTACGACTACCCAGCGTCGTTCTTCGAGCCTCGCGTGCACTACATCCGCCGCCCTGGACCTGATGCGCGCGACATCGAAGCCGCAGCCGCACTGCTGCGCGGCGCCAACAAGCCGATCATCATCGCCGGCGGCGGCGTGCACTACTCGGGCGCTGTCGGCGCCCTCACCGCGTTCGCTGAACGGCACGCGATGCCGGTCGTCGAGACGTTGGCCGGCAAGGCAACCCTCGTGCACGACCATCCGAACTACGCAGGGCCAGTCGGCGTCATCGGGTCGGCGGCGGCCAACGCGGTCGCCGAGGATGCCGACGTCGTGTTGGCGATCGGCACCCGGTTGCAGGACTTCACCACCGGCTCGTGGGCACTGTTCAAGAACCCCGCCCTGCGATTCGTATCGATCAACACGGCGCGCTGGGATGCCAACAAGCAGCACGCGATGCCTGTGATCGGCGATGCGCTCGTCGCCATCGAGCAGCTCGATGCGGCGCTCGGGGGCTACGCAGCGCCGGTCGACTGGCTCGGGTTCGCTCAAACTCAGATCGCGGAATGGCACGGCTACCTCGACTCGATCGGCCAACGTGCGTCGTCGGCGGTGCCGTCATATGGCCAGGTGATCCAGGTCATCAACGAGGTCTGCGACGACGACGACTACATCGTGTCGGCTGCCGGCGGCCTGCCCGGCGAGCTGGTCAGCGGGTGGCGCTCGAAGAGTGTCGGCAGCTTCGACACCGAGTTCGGGTTCTCGACCATGGGCTACGAGATCTCCGGGGGCCTCGGCGCCAAGATGGCTCGACCCGACACCGACGTGGTGGTGTTCGTCGGCGACGGCTCGTACCTGATGATGAACAGCGACATCTATTCGACGGTGTTCACCGGGCACAAGGTGATCTTCATCATCTGCGACAACGGCGGATTCGCCTCGATCAACAACCTGCAGGTCAACCAGGGTGGCGTCTCGTTCAACAACCTGCTCGCCACTGCTCGGCATGCGGAGATGACGCGAGTCGATTTTGCCAAGCACGCTGAGTCGCTCGGCGCGATCGCGGAACATGTCGAGCATCTCGACGACGTAGCCGCGGCGTTTGCCAGGGCGAAAGCGGCGGACCGCAGCTATGCCATCGTCGTCAACGTGTCGCACGATCAGTGGACGGGTGGCGGGTGTTGGTGGGAAGTCGGCGTGCCCGAAGTCAGCGAGCGCGCCGAGGTGCTGGTCGCTCGCGGCGTGTACGAAGCCGAGTCGAAGCATCAGCGGGTCGGTGTCTGACCGGCACGGCTAGCCTGCGACCAGATCGAGAGAGGGGCTTGGAGATGGCCATACAGGTTGCGAACGGACCGGTTTCGTGGGGGGTCGACCTGCCCGACAAGCCAGGCGCGCCGCCGTGGGAAGAGGTCTTCGACGAGATCAGCGAGGCCGGCTACAAGCTGTGCGAGCTGGGCCCGATGGGCTACCTCCCCGACGACAACGAACGAGTGCGAACTGAACTCGCGGCGCGCGGCCTGGGTGTTGCCGGCTCGTACATCTTCGAGCCGATGCACGACAGCGATCGTCACGACGACATCAACGTCACGACGGAGCGCACGTGCCAGCGCATCGCTGCATTGGGCGGCAAGTACCTCGTCGTCATCGACATGGTCAGCGACGAACGCGGCGCGACCGCCGGTCGCAGCGCGGTCGCCCGCCGCTTGGAGGGCCACGAGTACGACGTGCTGCTGATGGGAATTCGACAGGCCTCGGAAATCGCTATCAGGCACGGGCTCACACCCGTGCTGCATCAGCATTGCGGCACCTACGTCGAGTTCGAAGACGAGGTCGAGCGGGTACTCGCGGACACGGTCAATGATGGCATGCAGCTGTGTATCGACACCGGGCACTTCGTGTATGCAGGTATCGACCCCGTGCGGTTCCTTGCCGATCATCGGCAGCGCACGCCCTACTTGCATTTCAAGGACATCAATCCGATTGTTCATCAGAAGGTGGTCGGCGACGGGATTGCGTTTTTCGATGCCGTCTCGCTGGGAGTGTTCTGCCCGGTTGGCCAAGGTGTTGTCGATTTCGCGGCGCTCGCCAC
>JAYTZE010000188.1:0-3945 GCA_043742385.1 Ilumatobacteraceae bacterium | reverse complement strand
CATTCACGGCTGAACAGCGTCAAGATGAACAGGGCCAGCCCGACCGCGCCGGTGATCACTTCGAACCAGAATTGAACGGGAAATTTTCGGCTCATGCTGTGCAGCTTATGAGTCGGCGTCGCTCGGGTGACAGGATTCAGGCCGTGCCGACCGTTGATCCGAAGTTCCTGAGTCAGATGCGCTATCGCTGCATCGGCCCGACACGCGGTGGGCGGGTGGTGGCGATAGCTGCCGACCCGAAGCGCCAGTCCGTCTTTTACTTCGGCGCGGTTGCCGGTGGCGTGTGGAAGAGCAACGACGCCGGCCAGTTCTGGGAGAACGTGACGGATGGCTTCCTCAGCACCGGATCCATCGGAGCGTTGGCCGTCGCGCCCTCCGACGGAAACGTCATCTATGCCGGCACGGGTGAATCGACGATCCGCATCGACGTCACCCACGGCGACGGCATCTACAAATCGACCGATGCCGGCGCGACCTGGCGGCACGTGGGCCTCCCCGAGTCTCGGCACATCGGGGAGATTCGCGTGCACCCCGACAATCCCGACCTCGTCTACGTCGCGGCGCTCGGTCACGCGTCCAAGGACAATCCAGAGCGCGGGCTCTACCGATCGAAAGACGGTGGCGAGCACTGGGAACTCGTGCTGCATGTCAGCGAACGCGCCGGTGCGGTCGACGTGTCGCTGGACCCCAACAACCCGCGCATCATCTTCGCCACCATCTGGCAGACCCGCCGCACGTTCTGGTCGATCGACAGCGGTGGGCCGGATAGTGGCCTGTGGCGTTCGCGCGACGGCGGCGACACGTGGGAGAACATCAGCCACCGCCCCGGTATGCCCGACGGCATCCTTGGCAAGATCGGTGTTGCGGTGTCGCCGGCACGCCCCGGTCGGGTGTTCGCAATCGTCGAGGCCGAGGGCCGCAAACGCGGGCTCTACCGCTCCGACGACATGGGCGAGACCTGGGAGAAAGTGTCGTCGAACCCCGATCTCGGCTGGCGACCGTGGTACTACCAGCACGTCATCGCCCACCCGAGGGATGCCGACGAGGTCTTCGTCATGAACATGAAGGCATGGAGATCGATCGACGGCGGCAAGACGTTCGAAGAGTTCCACACACCGCACGGCGACAACCACGCGCTGTGGATCGATCCGACCAACCCCGACCGCATGATCGGTTGCGACGACGGCGGAGCGTGGGTGTCGTTCAACGCCGGTGAGTCGTGGTCGACGATCTACAACCAGCAAACCGCGCAGTTCTACCACGTGGCCACCGACGACCAATTTCCGTACATGGTGTACGGGTCGCAGCAGGACAACTCGAGCATCGCGGTACCCAGCCAGACCGGTCTCGGTGCCATCAACTGGGCCGACTGCTATGCCCCCGGTACCGCCGAGAGCGGGTACGTGGCACCCAAGCCCGGGGACCCGAACATCGTGTACGTGGGTGCGATCGGCAGCTCGCCCGGAGGCGGCGAGTCGCTGCAGCGCTACGACCACACCACCAAACAGGTCCAGCTCATCAACGTGTGGCCCGAGGCCTACCACGATGGCAACACGGCCGAGGTCCGGTTCCAATGGACCTACCCGATCGTGTTCTCGCCACACGACAGCAACGTGCTCTACACCGGTGGCAACAAGGTGTTCCGCACGACCGACGAGGGCCACAGCTGGCAGACCATCAGCCCCGACCTCACCTACGCCGACCCCGAGACGATGGGTGTCTCCGGCCCGCTGACCATGGACACTGCTGGTGCTGAGATGTACGCCACGATCTTCTCGTTGATGGTGTCGGCTCACCAGCAAGGTGTGCTGATGGCCGGGTCCGATGACGGGCTGGTTCACCTATCGACGAACGATGGTGGCGACTGGGCGGACGTCACCCCGCCCGACCTACCGAAGTTCTCTCAAGTCACCATGATCGCCGAGTCACCACACACACGCGGCACGCTCTACATGACCGCGGCTCGCCACAAGATGGGCGACTACACGCCGTACGTATACAGGACCGACGACCTCGGCTCGACGTGGACCCGGATCGACGCGGGGCTGCCGCAGCACGAGTTCTGCCGCGTCATTCGCGAGGATCCGAATCGGCGCGGTCTGCTGTACGTGGGCACGGAGCTCGGCATCCATGTGTCGTTCGACGATGGTGCCACTTGGCAATCGCTGCAGTGCAATCTTCCCGTCACGCCCATCTACGACTTCGTCGTGAAGGACACAGACCTTGTCGTTGCGACGCACGGTCGCTCGTTCTGGATCCTCGACGACCTCACACCGCTCCACCAGATGCACGACGACCTGTTCGCGTCCAGCCGCTATCTCATCAAGCCGCGCGATGTCGTTCGCATACCGCCGCACATTGCCGCTACATGGGGAGGCACGCCGGGCGGCAAGAACTACCACGTGACTACCGGCCAGAACGCCACGTTCTACCTCGACGAGCTCGAGACAGGTCACACCCGAAAGCGGGTGATCGATGCCGGCGATGATCTCGAACGAGGCGTTCGCGTCATGTACTTTCTCGATCAATCTGAAGCCGGCGACGCAAGCCTCACCATTACCGATGGCAACGGCAATGAGGTCGAGACGTTCTCCAGCACCATTCCGGCTGACAAGAAGGCTCGCCGTGGCTTGTACATCACCGCCGCCGCCGGCATGAACACCTTTCAGTGGCCGATGACCTACCCGAGCGGACTGAAGATGGTCGACACCGAGTTCCACAAGCCGCCCAGCGGCCCGCTCGCCATGCCCGGCACCTACCACGCGATCCTGACGGTCGGAGACTGGTCGATGACCCAGTCGTTCGAGCTGCTCAAGGATCCTCGCGTCGTCGTGACCGACGCCGACCTGGCCGAGCAGTTCGACTTCCAGCTACGGATCCGCGACAAGTTGTCGGAGATCGTCACAGGCGTGAACTCGATCCGGTCGTTGAAGCGGCAGCTCGGCGACTGGGCCGAGCGGTTGGCCGGCAACGACGCGGCGACGGCGGTGATCGCTGCCGCCGAGGCCCTCTCGACTCAGCTCGAGGCGGTCGAGGCCGAGCTCGTTCAGGCCGAGTTCACATCCGACGGCGACACGCTGAACTATCGCGAGAAGCTGTTCGAAAAGCTCAGCGCGCTGCCACCCGTGGTCGGTAGCGCCGATACGCGTCCGACTACCCAGTCTTTTGCGGTGTATCAGAAGCTCGCAGGCCAAGCCGACGAACAGTTGTCGGCGTTGAGGGTGCTGATCGACGGAGATCTCGACCGTCTCAACGGTCAGTTGGGCGAACTCGGTGTGAGCATCGTCGGCGTCGCGGGTGCCGACCGCGGGACAGATAGCTCAGGTAGCTAGCCGGCGCAAGCGGTCGATGCGCTTGTCCCACATGCCGGCCGTATCGAGGATCCATCCGACCGCAGCGGCCAGCGGCTGTGGTGTCACTCGGTAGCGCACCTCGCGGCCGGCGCGCTCGTGATCGAGCAAGCCTGCAGCTTCCAGCACCTGCAAGTGCTTGAGGATCGCCTGGCGGGTCAGTGGCGTCGTTTCGGCGAGCACCGTGGCGGTGGTAGGCCCCTTGGTCAGAAGACGCTCGACGAGCATTCGTCGTGTCGGGTCGGCAAGCGCGCCGAACAGCGTGTCGAGCGCGCCGCTGTCGGTCACGCGATGACGGTGCAGTGCGACGCCAACAGCCACAGTGAAACCATCCTCACGTCCCACGACACCGCAGTCGAGCACGACATTGCCGTGGTCGACGTGACGCCGATGAACCGTTCCGAGACGTGAAGTTGTGATCGATTGTCCGGCAACTCGACGATCTCGAGGTGCACGAACGACGCGGACGATGAGTCGTCGCGATCCCACCACGTGAAGCCGACGCGACGCCCGTCGGATACAGAATCGACTCGAATCTCGCGCACTACCCCATCGTCGATTGTTGTGCCGATGGTGTCGGGGGCGACGACGATGT
>JAYTZE010000187.1:0-1907 GCA_043742385.1 Ilumatobacteraceae bacterium | reverse complement strand
CGTCGCCGTCACCCGACTTGGCGATCAGGTAACCGATTGCTCGTTCCGCCTTCGGATATCGGTAGACCAACCGCCAGAAGTCGTCGTCGTGGCCGACGACTTCGAGGTGCGCCAATTCGTGGACGATTACATAGTCGATGACCCAATCGGGAAAGGGCGCCAAGCGCGTCGAGATGCGGATCGTGCCCAGGGACGGGGTGCACGATCCCCATCTCGACGTCATGTCGTCTGCCCAGCGAATGCTGCCGGGCGGGGGCAGGTCGTGCCGACGCGCCAACGTCACGGCGCGTTCGTCGAGGCGCAATCGATCGGCCGACATCTTGCGCAGGAACCGACCGCTCATCTCGCGAACCCAATGCGCTTCGTCGGCCTTGCTCATCCACGACGGCAAGGCGATGCGCAGCACTCCACCCACGAGCTGGGCTCCGACAGTCTTTCTTCGCTTGGCCGATCGCGTCACCTCGACCACGAACGGCGCCGCCGACGCCGGTACCGGCGACCCGGCGACCGACTCGTCGTCGGGGCCGAGGCCGGGGAGGTGCAACGGGTTGCTCACGGTCACGGACGGTATCGCCCGGTACGCTGACGCAATGGCGACATTGCGAATGTTCGCATCGGCCCGCGAGGCCGCCGGCACTGGTCGGGCGGAGTTCGCCGGCGCGACGGTGGGCGATGTGTTGGCCGCTGCCATCACCTCGTTCGGCGATGGCTTTGCTCGCGTGCTGCCATCGTGCAGAGTATGGGTCAACGGCGAAGCCGCTGATGCCAGCGACCCCGTTGGCGCCGGAGACGAGGTGGCAGTCCTGCCCCCCGTAAGTGGAGGATGTTGATGGCTGAAATCGTGGATCCCCGACAGCTCTCGCTGGTCGAACTCCGTGCGCTGCGCGGCAAGCTGCAGAACGACGACGACGCCGTCTCGTACGTTCGCCGGCTGGCCCAGGCACGGCTCGACCTCGTGCAGGCAGAGAAGCGGCGGCGCATCGATGGCGGATCCGAGAGCCTGTCTGACGAACTGCCGTCGATCTTGTCGACCCACCTCACCGGTGGAGCGCCCCGGCCACCACGCCCGGCAGAGGATTTCAGCAGCCATCCGTTGGCTGAACAGTTCGATGCGTTGCTCGATCGCGCCGGTGACAACGACTTGTCGTCGTTCACCGCTGAGGAGCTCATCAGTTACGCCGACGCCCTGCACGAGTTCGAGCAGGCACGCTCACACGAGCGCCGTGAGCTGTTCACTCGCATCGACGAGCTCAGCGCCGAACTGGTACGCCGCTATCGCGACGGCGAAGCGCACATCGACGGCCTACTCGCCGCCGACGACTGAGCAGGCCGTCTCGTGCCATCGATGCGCGACGACATCGACAAGCGCCTGGCCGATGTCGGTGAGCTGATCAAGTCGCAGCGCGAGGTGGCAAGCATGAGCGTGCGCCGCCTGGCCGAACTGGCCGGGGTCAGCAACCCATACCTGTCGCAAATCGAGCGTGGCCTGCGCAAGCCATCAGCCGAGATCTTGCAACAGATCGCCAAAGCCCTGCAGATCAGTGCCGAGTCGCTGTACGAGCGGGCGGGCTTCCTGTCGCCCACCGACAGGCCCCGAGTCGGCGTTCGAGAGGCCATCGCCGCCGACAAGCAGCTCAGTGCCGAGCAACGCCAGGCCCTGCTCAACGTCTATGAAAGCTTCGTCGCCACCAAGACGTCAGCCGGCCCGACCGCGTAACTGGAATGTTGATCGATTCGATAGCGTTTCACTTCTCCGTGCAACGCGTCGCCGTACTCTCACTCCACACGTCGCCCCTTGCCCAGCCGGGCTCGGGCGATAGTGGCGGCATGAACGTGTACGTGCGCGAACTCGTGTCTGCGCTCGCCCAGGCCGGTGTCGAGTGCACGACCTACACGCGGGCGTCGCG
>JAYTZE010000186.1:0-7721 GCA_043742385.1 Ilumatobacteraceae bacterium | reverse complement strand
GCATCACCTGACCCACCGCTCATCAGACCGTCGCGCACTCAGGGTGGAGAATCGAGGTCGCCGCGGAACTCGCCCGTGATTGCGTCGACGGCCGCGCCGACGGTCGGCATGAATCGCTCGGGCCCAAACCGGTCGGCGAGCTGGTAGCGCTGGATCTGGTCCTTCACCGGATCCTTCATCTCGGCGATCACCAGGGTGATGCCCCTCGATTGCAGGAAGTCGTCGAGCTCGACCAACTCATCGACAGCAGTCGTATCGATGTCGGTGATGGGTGCCGCAGCCAGGATCACGGTGTGCACATTCTCGACTCCGTCGACAATCGAACGTACGAAGTCGTCGAAGATGCCGCCGTTGGCGAAGAACAATGGCGCGTCGAACCGCACGATCACGATGCCAGGTAGCCGCACGGCCTCGGGGTGGCGCGACCGGTCGTGATATCCGCGCACACCCGCGATGCGCCCGAGTTCGGCACGGTATGGCCGCCACGCCTGGTTCACGAACGCCACCACCGAGAGACCAATCGCGATGGCGATCCCCTGCAGCACCCCCACGAACGTGACGCCGACGAAGGCCGATACCGACAGGGCTGCCTCGATCCGGTTTGTCCGAATCAGCCATCTGAGGCCCCGTAGGTCAACCAAAGTGACGGCTGCGACAGTCACGACAGCGGCAAGTGCGGACGAGGGCAGGTAGTCGGTCAGGCCAGGGGCAAGCACGACGAATCCGATGATCAGCACGGCCCCGACAACCCCGGCGAGCTGGGTATGCGCCCCTGCCTGCTCGGCGACAGGAGTGCGCGACGACGATGCCGACACGGGGAACCCGCCGAGGAGTCCACCGGCGATGTTCGCTGCTCCGATCGCAGTCATTTCCTGGCTCCCGTCAACTGTCGCGCCGTGGCGGGCGGCAAAGGTCCGTGACAGCACCCCGCTATCGGCAAACGCGATGAGTGCGATACCGAACGCGGGACCGGCCAGCGAGACAACATCATCCCAACGAAGTCCCTGCAGCGTCGGCCCGGGCAGCCCTTTGGGTAGCGCGCCGACGACCGGTAGATGGTCGCGCCAACCGAACACCGCCGTCACCAGTACCGAAGCCACAACGGCCAGTGCCACTCCCGGCACCCTGGTGCGTCGCGTCGCAATGATCACCAGCATCGAGCCCAGGCCTACGGCGAGCGCTGTCGTGTCAACCGCGCCGTCGGAGATCCCATCGACGATCGAGCCGAGGTTGCCGAACAACGACGTGGAATCGACCGAGAAGCCGAGCAGCTTGGGCAACTGTCCCACCACGACGAGCAATGCGATGCCGTTGAGGTACCCGATTCGGATCGGCTTGGAAAGCAGGTCAGTGACGAAGCCGATTCGCAGCAGCCCGCCAAGCACCAGAATCGTGCCCATCATCAGGGCCAGCAATCCGGCCAGCGCGACCGTCCGCTCGGGGCTGCCAGCAGCCAGCGGCAGCACCGACGCCGCAATGATCGGCGCGAGGGAGGAGTCGGGACCGAGCACAAGGATGCGCGAAGGTCCCACGATCGCGTAGGCCAGCAGCGGCACGACTGTGGCGTACAAACCAGTCTGCGGAGGCAGGCCGGCGACCTGGGCGTACCCGATACCGGCGGGAATCAACAACGCGGTCAGAACAGCGCCCGCAATCACATCGTCGCGCAGCCACGCCCGTTCGTACCGATGAAAGACCTCGACACCCGGCAGCCGACGGCCGCTAGCAGCTGCCCGCATCAAGCCAAGCTACTGCCACTCAGCACACGGCGAAGACAGTGGAGCCATAGATCGTCTGGCCGCCGGTCGCGTCGGTGCGGATGACGAAGCCGAGGCCCGCGCTGCTGTAGACCGTGTTCTTGATGTTGGCCATGTGCGGTGGTGAGGCGTACCACATCGAGATCAAGTTCGACGACGATGCTCCCGTCGCCGAGGCGATGTTCTCACCGGTGGGACAACCAACCGCTGCGTCACGAGCAGCACTGTTCGAGTGGGCGATGGTGCCCTGCGCTGTCGCCAATTGCAACGCCCAGGAGCAGGCAAACGCCTGGGCGGCGGCGTTGGATGCAAGCGGCGCCAGGCCGCTGGCGGCGCGGGTCGAGTTCAGCGACGACAGTCCCGATGTCGTGCATTGTGAGTAGCTGACCTGTGCCAGCGGGGGCGGATTGTTGGCGGGGGGCGGTTGCGAGGCGCTGGCCGACGAACCGGAGAACCACCCCTGCAGATCGGCGACGATGTCGGTCTGGGGCTGGCTGTAGAAACCGAGGCCACGGTTCGACACCTGGCTGATGGCAAAGTTTGCTACCACATCACCAGCGCCGACCGAGTTGACGGTCGAAGTCGGCGGTCGGCTGGTCCCAGCGGGGAACGCCGTGACGTAGCCGGGGCTCCCATTGACCGCAGTGAGGTTGTACGCGATCGATCCGCCCTGCGACACGGGAAGCTCCAACCCGCCCCCCGGGTAGAGGGGTACACCGTTGCCGAGCGGGCTCACGCCGCGGGTGTCGAGAAGCCGGGTCGGGTCATATGCCGTGAAGAGACCATCGGTCCCCGAGCCCGCTGACGGACCGGTGAAGTATCCGAACAGATCGACCACGATGTGCCCGCCGCCCGACATGTACAGCACCAAGCCAGCCGCCGACACCGGAAAGATTCCCGCAGCGGCACGGGTCTGATTGGCCTGATCGAGATTGAGAATCGACGAGATCGGCATCTGCCGCCCAGCGGGAAACGCTGTGACAAAGCCAGGTCCGGCCGATTCCGTGACCGTGACGTTGAGTGCAAGGGCGACTGCGTCGCCGGGCACACCGGCAGGCAGCGGCAACGTCACGCTGCGGCCGGGCGCGAGATCAGGCCCCGATCGCGTGTCGAACAATCGGGTCGAAGTGCGGGGAACGAACCTGCCGGCGGCGGCCGCACTGGCAGGAACGAAGGCGCCGACGACATCGACCACCACCTCTGTCGGGACCGATGTGAAAACCCGGAATGTGCCGGACGAATCAACCCGTGTAATCGAGCCGTTCGCTCGAATCTGGCCGGCGTCGAAGTTCACGTTCGAAACCAGCGGCCGCCCTTGATCTGCTGGCCACGCAGTGAGGAATCCCGCGGCCGGCGGACCAACGACAGTCAGCGTGAGCGCCAACGATGTGGCGTTTCCGGGAATGCCGCAGTTCCCGCGCGCGGGAATCTGGAGAGTGAGTGCGTCGAGGCGCACATATCCGCTGGCCAGGCGCGTGTCTGCAAGGCGGCACGGTTGAACCGAGACATACACTGCAGTCGCGGCAGACGCAGCGCCGACAGGCGACGGCGCAACTGCGGGCGGTACCACCGCTGTTGCTGCGCACACCGCTACGGCTGCCACGGTGCGACGGATCCAACCCGAGCGAAAGGTACGTGCTGGACGCAGAGCTGTGAAGCCATGCATAAGAATCGGTCCCCGATTGTTCTGCGCCCACCAAGGTTCTAGCACGCGGATCGACCTCACAGCCAAATATCGGCCAAAACTCGGCCAACCTTGAGGTCACCCGCCGGTCAGTCCTCCTGCCAGCGCCACGACAGCATGTCGTTGGCCCACCCCTGCTCGGGATCGGGCGCGTCCGACTGGGCGGTGTGCAGATGGGTCCTCGCCTCTTCGAACCGGCGGGCATGGTACGCCATCGATCCGAGATAGAAGTGTGCTCGGCCCTTGTCGGTCGCGCCGGCGTCATTCGAGTCGACGACCGACTGCAATTCCGTGGTCGCCGTGGTCTCATCTCCACGTTCGAAGGCCGCGATCCCGGTCAGCAGCATCTGTGAATCGGCTGTCTCGTACGGGTTGCCTCCGTCATCAACCTGGTAGCCGATCTGTGCAAGTGCCGCCCTTGCATCCTTCAGTCGATCCTCGTCAATGCTGTTGGCGAGAACGTATTCCAGTACCGGCCGGGCCTCGTCGTTGCGGCCGAGGTGCACCAAGGCGACACCACGGTACGTCTGGTAGACGGCATGACGACCGACGCCGATGTCGACAGTGGTCTCCTGATAGGCCAGTACCAGTGAGTCGACGGTCGTCCAATCGCTGCGGCCGAAAGCGTCGACAATGCTTTGCGCGTAACGCTCACAGGCTTCGTAGGTTTGCGGCACTTCGGAGGGGTCGACCGCCTGATCCGGCATGGCTGCGCGCAAGGCGGTCAGCAGCTCCTGTGTCCCCGGTTCGGTGGTGTACGCAGCGAAGCCCAATGCGCCATCGATATCACCGATGGTCTGCAGGTACAGGGCCAGCCGATAGCCAGAATGGCTGGACTCCGTGCTGCCTGCATTCGGGCTGTTGAAGACCGACCGGTAGAGCGTGTGCGCTTCCTCGGTTCGGCTGTCGTTCCACAGCCGATCAGCCTCCTCGACGTATTCGGTGACCCTTTCAGTCGACTCGGGAATCGCGGTCGGGTCATCAATTGCCATTTCGGCAGTATTCACGAACCAGGCTGGCTGTCAATCCCCGGCGTTGAAGTGTGCCTGTTGGTGCATCTGCGATGATCTGCCGGTCCGTGGCCGGCTCGTCCCATCCGTCGGGCTACGGTTTCTGGTTGTGTCGGGTAGCAGTGAGACGTCCTTCGAGCCCAGCACCGATGAGTTGCTGGCGAACAACGCGCGGTACGTCGAGTCGTTCTCCGACCACGACCTCGCCCTCCGGCCCCGCCGAAAGTTGGCCGTGGTCGCGTGCATGGACAGCCGCATGGACGTCTTCGAGATGCTGGGGCTCGCTCATGGCGATGCGCACATCATTCGCAACGCAGGCGGCGTGGTGACCGATGATGTGATCCGGTCGCTCGTGCTCTCGCAGCGCTTGCTCGGGACGCGCGAGATCATCCTGTTGCACCACACCAACTGCGGCATGCAGCAGGTGATCGGCGAAACGCTGAAAGACGAGATCGAGGCCGAGACGGGAATTCGTCCGGCGTGGTCGATCGAGAACTTCAAGGATCCCTACCAGAACGTGCGACAGTCGATCCGGCGGCTGCAGGTCAATCCCTTCATACCCCACAAAGAGCACATTCGCGGCTTCGTCTACCGCGTCGAGGACGGCTACCTCGAAGAAGCCGTGCCCTGACTTGGATCAGGCTCGATTGAAATGACGTGGCCATGACCCGCCTGCACGCCGACGCGGCCGTTGCCGGCGCTCTGTCACAGCCCACGCCAACGTTGCGTACTCTTTTCGACAGGAACCCCGGACAACCTGTCCGCCCCGCAGACGAGGAGTACACGGTGACGACCATCGAAATCGGGCAGACGAGAATTGACTACGACTCCGACCATGACTTCGAGATGGCGCTGGTACAGCGGGCAGCGGAGTGCGGCCCGATGCTGGCCGAGCACGCTGCCCGGCACGACCGAGAAGGTACGTGGGTGCAGGAATCGTTCGACCATGTTCGCGACCACGGTCTGCTGGCGGCCGCAGTTCCGGCCGAACTCGGCGGACTCGGCGGGACCATCCGGCAAGTGGCAATGGTGCAGCGCGAACTCGCCAAGCATTGCGCCTCCACGGCACTAGCGACGTCAATGCATCAGCACGTCACTGCCTTCACCGCCTGGCGGTACCGCCGCGGCCTCCCTGGAGCGGAAGCGACGCTGCGTCGAGTCGCCGGCGAAGGAATCGTGCTGGTGTCGACCGGTGGTGCCGACTTCACCCATCCGCGCGGCACCGCTCAGAAGGTCGATGGCGGGTACAGCGTCAGCGGGCACAAGGTGTTCGCCAGCCAGTCTCCCGCCGGCACGGTGTTGTCGACGATGTTTGCCTACGACGATCCCGAGCGTGGGCTTCGCGTGTTGAACATGGCCGTTCCCTTCGCAAGCCCAGGTGTTCGGATCGTCGACAACTGGGACACTCTGGGGATGCGCGGCACAGCAAGCAACGACGTGACCCTCGAGGAAGTGTTCGTCCCCGACGAGCGAGTACTGGCCGACCGGCCCCACGGTGTCCTCGATCCCCCGTTGCAGGTGATCGCCACCATCGGCATGAGCATCATCGCCGGCGTGTACCTCGGAATCGCCGAGGGTGCTTGTCAGCACGCCATCGATGCTGCTGCCGGTCGTCAATCCGATCCCACCGTTCAACGTCAGGTCGGTCTCATGACCCATCGAGCACGCGTCGCTGCCTGGGCCCTCGACGGCGCACTTGCCGTCGCGGGCGACGATCCCCAACCGTCGATGCAGACAGTGGCGGCCGTCATGGCTGCCAAACGAGAAATCGCTCTGGCGGGTATCGAGATCTGCGATCTGGCGATGGACCTTGGAGGCGGCGCAGCGTTCTTCAAGGGATCACCCATCGAACGCGCCTACCGCGACATCCGTGCCGCGAAGTTCCATCCGTTCAATGCCGAAGCCACCCTGATCCACGCCGGTCAGCTCGCCCTCGGCATTCAGGCGAGCACGGCGTAAATGCCTGCTGCGTCCATCGCAGTGTGAATCGGGAGAATCAGCTCACTCAGCCTGGCGGCTCCGCTGTCGCCGATGGGTTGCCAAATCGATGCGCAAAGCCGGTCGGTTTCTGCTTCGATGCGCTCACGCTCTTGGGCACCGGCGGGGGTCACGGTGCCATCGGGGCCCATCCAGCCCCGCTCGGCGAGTTGGTCGTGCGCCGCCGCCCATTCTGTTTCAGTCCATCGCCGGGTGCCTTGGGCAAGCCGTAATGGGAAACGTCCGGTTCCTACCTGAAGCGCAAGGCACTGACAGGGTCCGAGTTCGTTGGTCACGAGCACGGCGATGTGAACATCGCCGCGCCACTCGCGCACCACGGTGACCTGCTGCCACAATGCCACCAACGCATCGTCGGGCAACGCGACGCCAGCGTTGGCAGCGGCAAGGGGCTTGCCTCCGAACTCGAGTGCTGCAATGACGGGATCGATCAGCGCGCGCGCCTCGACAATCTGATCGCTCGACATCTCGACACCCACCCGCTGCATCGCTCGACCAACCACCCGATAGCGGGCCGCCTGCAATGACTCCGGCGACGCCGCGTCCCAGACTCCGGGCATTGATGCGGTGACTGCACGCGGACTGAAGTTGTAGAACGTGGCGATGACGACTTCGTCGGACACTGCGCCCATCGGCGCGGACCGCGAGCCGAAGTAACCCCCTGCGCCGGTCACCCCGACGGATGCGTACTCCTCTGCAGCTTCGGGGACGAAGTACACGAACCGGTGAACCAAGTTGATGACCATGTGCACGTCGTGGACGACCGAGAGATTCATGCGCCGCACTGTACTGTCACATGAACTTTCGTTCGAGCTCGGCGAAAAAGGCTTCCGACAGGCGTCGGAAACCTGCCTCGTCGAGAAGGATCCCGTCGCCGACATGCAGCCCCAGGACCGACTTGGCGGGGTCGAGCTCGATCGAATTGTCCTTGCCCATGAGACCATCGTTCTGCAGGAGCGAGTTGCAGATCAATCGCACCTCGTTCAGCGGATTTCCGTCCTTCAGCTCCAACGTCCTGGTGCGATGAACGAACAAGTAGTCCAACACCAACACCATGTTGTTGAAGAACTGGTGTTCAAATGACGCAGCGCCGGCGGCAGCCTCGAGGCCTTGATACGAGGAAATCTGTAGGTCCACTCGTCGGCGACAAGCATCGACGTAGTCCCTGGGGTACTTGTTGGGAAGCGAGCATCTTGTCCTCTCCTTGTCCTCTCCTGGTACTCGTGCGTGTTTCATCGAACCGGATTGGATCGTCAGTGCTATGACGGAGCGCGA
>JAYTZE010000185.1:0-3948 GCA_043742385.1 Ilumatobacteraceae bacterium | reverse complement strand
CCGATCACCGCCAACATGTGACGGCGCTCATCGTCGGTGGGCGAGGTGTGTCGACGGGTGAACTCGCCGGCGTCGATCAGCTCATCGAGGTCTGGTCTCATGACTACTCCTGGGGAACGCGGAATCAGGGTGTCCCCAGCTGTCATTGGTACCTGAGAGCTTCTCCGTCCGAAGTTGCTCGGGCGGATTTCCCCTTCGGCGAGCGGACGTGAAGCCCGCTGCTTTCCAGCGTTGCCTTCCCGATCGGTCCGTTTGCCTGAGAGATTCCGGGGAGGTTGCTCCTTCGGCGCCGCAACGCTGGCTGCGTTGCAGGCTCTCCCGACCGGGGATGTCGACGGGATGCACTGTAGCCGTTGGAAGTGCTAGTCAGTGGGAACCGCACAGCCGGACTGCTCGACTGTCACCTCGGTGCGCGGCGTGCCACGCAGGGCATCGGCCTGCACCCAGACGCCGTCGGGAATGTCTTGGGTGTTGCGCCATTCGATCAACCTCACATCATCGATGTCGAGACGGGGCGATTCTCTGGGAACGACGACGTACAGCAACACCGCATTCGGCCGAAGCGAGCTGAAGTGCTCGTTGAGAGTCGACGTGACATCGAGGTCGAGGTCCCGCCACTCAGTACTGTCCCGCACTGAAAGCGGTAGCGAGCTTTCATGAAGCAAGGTCGATACCGGCTCGGTTGTCGGGTCCGTGTCATCGACGTCGTACACCACCACCCGCAGGCTCGCCGCAGTCACACCCGTGCTGCGGGTTCGCATGTGCACGGAGTAGGAAGGTTCCCCATCGACGGGTCTGAATTGCGCATCGAACAATCGATGCAGCGGCGTGGTCGATCGTGCGATCGAGCGCGCCGACGTGCCACGAACCTTGGTCGGCGACAGCCGTAGGAACTGATTGTCATCCTCCACCTCCACCGTGACATTGCCTGCCAGCGACCACAGCGCAGCCCCCTCGGTGCCGTTGTCCGCAGTGACATCGTTGAGCTCACCCCACTGAATCAGGTCGACACCGATTTCAGCGTCGAACGACCCGGTGCGCATCATCGCACACGGCGGCAGCACTGCTTGCCCGGCATCGTCGAGCCGGTATCTCACGCGTGCGCTGTCTCGTTTGTCAGTGATCTGGCCGGTCATTCCGGTATCCGAAAGCGCTGCGTTTCCTGGCAGGTGGGTGTCGATGACCGAGCCGATGATACGCGGCCCGATTCGGTCGCTGTAGGCCGTGATCGCCGAGCTGGCGTTCATCTGTCGTATGACCCGCGCAGCCGCGGACCCCGCCACTGGTACTGGTTGGTACCGATCGATCATCAACGGAATGACCCGCGCATCGATCAAGCGATCGCCTTCGAAGATCGTGCGCAGGATCGCACTCGGGAATGTCGAGAGGAAATCCTGGTCGAAGATGAAGTTGCCGAGCGAGTAGGCAATGAGACGACCCTTGTACCACTCGAAGCCCTGCAACACGTGTGGATGGTGGCCGACGACCAGGTCGGCGCCCGCATCGATCGCCGCACGCGCCGCACGCCCGGCGAATTCGCTGGCGACATCGGAGAACTGAAAGCCGCCGTGAATCTCGACGATGACAAGATCAGCACCGTCGGCTCGCAAGTCACCGATCGATTGAGCGATGGCGACCGATTGAAACGGCGCAGCGCCGCCGTGGCCACGCCGTGCCACCCAGTCCTGCAATTCGGGGTACACCTTCGCCAGCGACGCCCAGACGGGCCCCGACTGGTCGGCGTCGAGCAACAACTCGACCTCGACGAACGCCGACCAGGCGACACCAGGTCGGCGCATCTCGGCGGGGATGAATGTCGCATCGCCGGCACTTCCGAAGCCGAACATTCGCTGCTCGTACTGCCACGAGTCCCTCTCGGCAAGGTCCGATGGTTTGGCCTCCTCGGCCCCTGGCAGGTTGTCGTTGACGAAGTCACCGTTGACGGTCGTCGCAGAGACGACCCCGACGTTGGTGCCGCGCACGTCGATCATCCGACCTGCCTGTGCCTGCGCGGCGGTCGTGCCAGCACCGGTCCAGGGGATGCCGGCACCGTCGAGCGCGGAGATCGTCGAGGCGACACCTGGCTCTTGCCAGTCGTACGCATGGTTGTTGCCCAGCGTGACCAGATCGACCCCAAGGTCTTCGAGCGCGGCGAGCACGACGGGTGGGGATTGCAGCAAGAACCGCTTGGCAGGGTAGGCAGCCGTCGAGGGAAGCTGGCCGACCACGGTCTCGAGGTTGACGGCTGAGGCATCGGCCGCAGCCATGATCGGCGCAACGTGTCGCACGATCGCGCGAGCCCCCTCGTCGGTGGTCGCGATCGGGGTGTCACTGCGCTCCAACGGTTCTTGGTAGCGCCGGCCCATCATCACGTCGCCGCCGAACTGGAGCGCCAATCGTTCGCTGCCGCTCGGGCCGACGCGACTGAACAACTTCACCGTCACCGATATGTCAGCTGGGTCGATGACGAACGGCTCGGGCAAGAATCCATCAGCGTTGATCGTTCCCGCCACTGGCTGGTCGATCTTCAGCTCGCGGGTGGCGGGGATCTCTATTGGTTTGCTGTTGCCGATCGCCATCATCACTGCTGAGGCGACGGGAGTACCGGTTTCATCGACAACCGAGACCTGCACCGACCGCTTCGGCGGTCGGGCGCGCTGGTTGGCCGGTTGGCAGGCGACGCCGGTTGCCACGATCACGGCCACCACCAGTATTCGACGCAAGCGCATGGGAGATCGAGCCTACGAGGCGCGAATCGCGCAGTGGCGGACTGCCTATTCGATGGTCCCGTACGAGCCCTGAAGGCCGTCTTCCTGAGGAGCACCGTGTGGCAGCTGCAGCACCTCGTCGAGGCTTGCCCGTAGGTCGGTGACGAATGCCTCGATCCTGCCCTCGTGCACGACGCTGACCGTGCAGTGCAGTGATGGGGGAGGGCCTTGGCGATCGACGTACCAGCCGCGTCGCCGCAGCGCATCGGCAACAGCGAAGATGTCGAGGTGCGCGTCGTCTGCGGCGCCGAACGCCAACAGTGTGGCCGGCGGATCGGCACGAATGGCGAGTTCTGGAAATGTCCTGACCTCGGCAGCCAACTGCAGACAGGCTCTGCGTGCGGCAGCGGTCACCCGCAGGTACCCCTCGTCGCCGAGGTAGTGCATTACTGCCCACGCCGCAGCCATTGAGCCGCCGCCCTTGGTGCCGAGCACTCCAGAAGAGCCGTACACGCCGCCCAGCCAGTTGTCGGTGACGAAGGTCTGATAGCCGCGTAGCCGCTTGTTGCGGTAGACGATGACTGACGCACCTTTGGCGGTGTAACCGTACTTGTGCAGGTCGACCGAGATGCTCGTCACGCCGGGCACTGCGAAGTTCCACGCGGGTATCGGCTCGCCGAGCCGAGCGAGGTAGGTCAGCGTGACACCACCCATGCACGCGTCGACGTGACAGCTGATGTTGCGTGCCGCTGCCAGCGCTGCAATCTCGCTGATGGGGTCGATGACACCCTGCGGATACTGCGGCGCCGAACCCACGATCAGCACGGTGTTGTCGTCGACCGAGGCCTCCATCGCGGCGACGTCGGCTCGCCAATCGGTGCCGACTGCGGTCCGCCGACTCTCGACACCGAAGTAGTAGCAGCCCTTCTCGAAGGCGGCGTGCGCACTGGTCGGGAGCACGATGTTTGGATCGGTGATGCCGAACTCTTTACGCCCACGCTCGCGGGCCGACTTCACTGCCATGAGGATGCTTTCGGTCCCACCGGTGGTCATGAACCCGGCACCCTCGTCGCCGGCCTGAAGCCATGCACCGACGATCGCGACCACCTCGGCCTGGATGGTGCGCAAGCTGGGAAACGCATCGGTGTTGAGGGCGTTCTCCGAGGCGTAGCGGCGATAGGCTTCTTCTGCCACGGCCAGCACATCCGCGCCTGCGAAGTAGACGAGCGTGAACACTCGT
>JAYTZE010000184.1:0-7723 GCA_043742385.1 Ilumatobacteraceae bacterium | reverse complement strand
AATGCCCGTTATGGATCGGGTTGGCAAGGGCCTCTTGACCGCCGATGTCGTGTTGGTCAGGCTGGTCCGATGGAATCGTCGTCGGCATCGACACCGGCCAGCCGTGACCCGGTGACGCTGCTTCTCGACGGTCTTGAGGCCGGCGACGATCTGGAATCGGTGCATCAGGCCGTCCGGGAATTGTTCCTGGCGGATCGGTCGGTATCGCCGCGCGGGTTGTTGGAGTTGGCCGCGGCGGCATTCTTGGCGTGCGGCGCGACGTCGGCGGATCCGTTGATCTTCGACGAGCTCGAGCAGCGTTATCTGCCGGAGTGGCCGGTTCGAGGCAACACGTTGCGCCAGAAGCGCCGCTATGCGTTGCAGGCGGCGATCCTGCTGTCGGCTGGTGTCGAGCCGGAGGACGTGTCGTGGTGGCGATCGGACGACTTGTGGTTCCACGCCTTCGACGCGGTGGTCGTCTTCGTGCGCGCCGCGTCAGAGCGTCGGCAGGTTCCGGTCGCAGCGATCTGCACCGCGCTGCGCGCCGCCTGAGCGCTCGATTGCTGCCGCGAGGCGGAGCTGGTGTCGCGTCGATGGTCCTTGTATCGACTCATCTCTGGAGGCACTGTCATGTCCGATTCGACCGCGGTACTCGTCCGCACCGATGATCTGTTCACCGATCCCGAAGCCGTCGCTCTCGGTGGGTTCTTGGCCGGCTACTCCGGATTGACCCGCGACGCGTACGCCCTCGATCTACGCCAGTTCGCCAACTGGGTCAATGGTCACGGAGTCCGGTTGTTCGAGATCCGCCGCGCTCACATCGAAGCGTTCGCTCGCGACCTCGAGACACACGGCCGGTCTCGAGCGACGATCTCGCGCCGGTTGTGCACCGTGACCTGTTTCTACCGGTACGCCGAACAAGAAGGACTCATCGACCACTCACCAGCAGTCCATGTCCGGCGACCCAAGCTCGACTACGAGTCCCACGCCATCGGCTTGGATCGCAACGAGCTCGGGGCGATGCTTGTCGCTGCCGGTCTCGCCGGTGCCCGCGACCACGCCCTGATCTCGCTGTTGGCGTTGAACGGGCTGCGCGTCTCTGAAGCGGTCGGGGCCAGGATCGAGGACCTCGCCCTGCAACGCGGACACCGCACCCTGACCGTGACCCGCAAAGGCGGCAAGATCGTCTGTATGCCCCTCGCTCCCCGCACGGCCCGCGCCGTCGACCTCGTCGTCGGTGAGCGCTTCGAGGGGACGATCTTGTACGGCAACCAGGCAGCGAGCCTCGACCGTCACGGCGCAGCCCGCATTGTCCGTCGGATCGCCAAAGCGGCTGGGATCACCAAACACGTCGGCCCTCACACGTTGCGCCACGGGTTCATCACTGCCGCCCTTGACGCCGGCGTGCCTCTGCGCGATGTGCAAGAAGCCGCCTCTCACGCCGACCCGAGAACCACGATGCGCTACGACCGAGCCCGCGTCTCACTCGACCGGCACGCCACCTACATCGTCGCCACCTTCATCGCTGGCGCAGCACGCTAATCACCGGAAACGCCTCCGGGGGCTAGACGACCCGATCCATAACGGGCAATATGCGCTCGTGCTTCGACCGGGCGATGAGGCCAACAGCGGCGAGCCTTTTGCTTGAGCTATGGGACCCGACAAAATGAGCATCAGTTGAACTCGATGCGCCGTTTCTCCTGCCAAGGCAAGTGGTTACCGGCTGCGGCGGCAGTGTGCGCATTTGGGGTTGCTGTCGGCGCCTGTGCTAGGAGCGACAATTCCTCGAACTCGAAACCAGCCGCATCGACAGTTCTCGATTGTGCCGGGGTGGTTGCGATCGACGAAGAGCCCGGGGCCGATGCCTCGATCTTCGGTGATGTAGCGTTTGCGACTGCGGGCCCGGATGGCGTTCCGCTCGAGATTCGCCCGTGGGACGGCGGACTTCTGTGGTCAAAGATCGGCCTGTGGATTCGGGCCGGTAAATCAGCCCGGATCTCGATGGCGTCGTCGGACGCCGCCGGTGCTCTTCTCTGGCCGAACTCGACGGGATCCGCGACGCGACAACTCGAGACGAATGGGTGCGACGGCGACCGGGGATGGATGGCATTCGCTGGTGGGCTTGTTGTCGAGGGCCCGACGTGCTTGCTCCTCGAAGTCGAGAGTGCGAACCGCGAATGGGATGTATCTGTCCCGCTGGGGGCGCCTTGTAACCAATAGCCGACAAATTGGCGGGAGTAGCGCAGAGCTGCCGTTCGGTGTGCTGGACAGCCGACTCGCGATCGTGCAATCTGTGCGGGTGAGCACGGCGGGCGATCGGTACCCGTGCCCCTGCTGCGGGCACCTCGTCTTCACGGGCGAACCAGGCTCGTACGAGATCTGTCCGGTGTGCTGGTGGGAGGACGATCTCGTTCAGCTTCGTTGGCCTGACTATGGCGGTGGCGCGAACCACCCCTCGCTCATCGGAGCGCAGGACAACTACTTGCGTACCGGCGCTTCCGACCCACGGCTCCTGGCACATGTGCGGCCCGCCGACGCTTCCGAGCCGCTCGAACCAAGCTGGAGGCCGTTCGATGTGGACCGAGACCTCGTGGAGGTCCGCGTCTCCGGCGTCGACTACGGCAAGACGTACGCCGAGGACCGCACGATCTACTACTACTGGCGCTGACGTCCCGAGCGACCCCGATCTGCCGATCGGCTCGCTGGACTTCCCGCCCGGGATCGGGCAACCTGCTCTGGTGGCCGAAGGCAAGACCGTGTTTGAGTGTGAGGGCTGCGGAGAGTCGTATGACATCCTCCTGCGCGATGTTGACGGTGATTTTCATTTCCTCGCGATGGAGGTTGGTGCCGAGGCGGACGGGACGCTCACCGTCGTCGGGCATTGGCACTCCGGCGTTTTCGACGAAGCACAATCGGTCCAACTCACGCGTCGCGACGGTCACATCGTTGCCATCGCCAGCATCGCGATGCAGCCACCTCTCAGTGAGGCGTCACATCGGCAGGGCCAGCGCGTCCTGACGGTCCGAACGTCGCAAGCGGAGTCATTCCATCCCGGCGGCTGCATCCGTCCGGTGCACCGATAACTGCCGATCGGAGTGGTGGACACAGCCCTTGGGTTCGGGCAATCTGTTTGCATGTTGACTCGGTCCGTTGTCGTCGTGGTGCTTGCTCTGAGCGCGTGTGGCGAAGCGGACAACCCGAGTACGAGCGCATCGCCGTCGGACAGTCAACCGTCGGCAACCCACCCAGTGACCAGCATCGTTGCGGAGGTGACATCGTCGAGCCTGGCTGAGCCAGTTCTCAATGAAAGTGACATCGCAGCGATTCTCGGCGCCTCTGTGCGCGCGGCCGTTGACAACAATCCCGGTGGCCCAGTCGGTGTCGATCAAGGCGAACGATTCGTCTTCGCCGACACGCTCGGCGAGGCACGTGACCAGAACTTGGGAGTCCGATTTGATCGAAACCCCCGCCCACTTTCCGAGATCGACCGTGCTGCAATTCAGCAGGCGATGCTTCCTGGTTCGGTCACGTTCGCGTCGGCTGAGTCTGACTCTGAGATGTGGCAGTTCGCTCAGCCCGATGTCGGAGACGATTCTGTCGTGGTGACTTATCAGCATCACTGTGGTGGTGGCGCCAACATGTGCGATAGCGGTGGCGCGTTCCGGCTCCAGCGGCTGGGCGAAACGTGGCAGGCAGAGATGATCTCGAACTGGATCGCCTGACGACAGGTGCATAACTGCCGATCTCGCGCACGTTGTTCTGTACTCAGATCCTGCTTGCGCCGAGAAGCTGGAGCGGGCAATCTGAGCGGGTGGGTTGGCGTTGGGACCAGCATCGTCAGGGCACGGTCCGACTGAGCGTGAGGAACGCCGGGCCGCTGTTATTGATGACTCTCATCTGCTCCTGCGGTGAACCGTCGAGTGCGCCTTCTACGAGCGGGCCGTTGGTCGCTGGCACCATCTCACCTCCGACAGCACCAACGACGACAAGAGCGCAGCCAGCGGTATCCGATGCGCTTCCCGCCACGACCGTGCTGGTGATGCCCACCCGAAATGACGCGCTCGTCGCTTCTGTCGAGCCGACGCAGGTGACCGAGCCGTGTCCTGCCTCAACGGGCGGTCCCGATGGCACAGCAGCCATGCAAACTGAGCTTGCGCGGCTTGAGCCGATGCTCGGCACCGTTCTTGCTTACGGTGGGAAACACCCTGACGAGTTCGGAAGTTATGGACTGATCTGGCAGGCCACGAACGATGCATCGGTGTTCATCTCCTTCACTGCAGATCTCGATGTGCACCGCGAAGCGCTCAACAGTCTCGTTGCGTACCCCGACGAGTTGATCGTTTGCCAGGTAGCCGTATCAGGCGATGTGGCTCGCGCCCTGATGGTCAAACTCACCGACGACCTACAAGGCCGGTTCTTCTCGGTGGGCCTTGGAGCGGGTGGTGTCGAAGTTGTGCTGAAGGCTGGGGAAGAAGTGCTCGCCGACCAACTCGTTGCAGACTACGGCGACGCGGTATCCGTGTCCGTGTGTGCCGACGCCATCAGTTGTGCCGCAGTGCCGCTGTGACACCGGTGCAGACATTCATATCTGCCGATCTCGCGCACTTTGTTCTGCGCCGCAGGGAGGGCAATCGCCTGCGCTGCTCCGTGCGTCAAAGGTCGATTTCGATGCCTGCGGGTTCAATGGTCGGTGCCGGTCTGGACACGTCGAGGCCGTTGGTTCGTGCCCATTGGTGGATGACGTTTGCGAGCGCCGCGTAGGCGCCGGTGTCATCGATGGTTGAGTCGGCGTTGAGGCCGTGAACCGCGTCAATGATTCTGCGGTCCGAGAGGGTCTTGCCTTGGGCCCAGTCTCGCCAGCCGCTGAGAGCGTCGATTCGTCGTTGGGCATCATCGACTCGTTCGGGGAGGAAGTGCCAGCGGTCGAGTTGTTGGTGGCTCTGATTGTCGCTGCGCACTGTGGCAAGGTTCGTCCTGGCGGCCGTTCGGGTGTTATCGGTCGGTCTGGCAAGTTCGTTGGCCACGTCGAGGGTTTGGTTTGCGTCGGCGAGACGGGAGTCGGCGATGGCCAGTCGGGAGCGGGCATGACGTCGACCGAAGATGCTCGAGTCGTCGAGGTCGCGTTGAGCGAGGCGTCTGGCGTCTAGGGCTTGTTTGACGCTGTGGGCCGCTGCATCGACGGCGTCGTCGAAGGGTCGACACATTGCGGTGGCTGCTGTGAGGCAACGTTCGGCCTCTTGAACAGCGGCCGCTCGCTGTTGTTGCCCCGCTCGGGAATCTTCGATTGCTCGCTGGGCCTCGCTGAGTTCGCCGGCGGCTTGTTGGTGTAGTTCGTTGAACCAGTCGGGGATCTGGCATCTGGGTTGCAGGCGGGGTTGGTGGTCTTGTTCGGCGAGGTGTCGGCGTTGGGTGACTGCCGGGGTGTCGGCGCGGTCGCTGGCGATGACTCCTTCGAGGATGTCGCGTGCTTCGGCGACGTCGTGGGTTTCGGTGACGACCAAGACTTGGTTGTCTTGCTGGCCGCGAGTCATCGCCACGTACAGTCCGCGACCGGTGGTGGCTGGCGTGGCGAGGGTGATGCTCACGGTTTGGTTGTCGGATTGGTTGCCGGGCTCGGTGGCGGCGTAGCCGAGACGGACGTGTTCGCGGACGTAGTCGGCGGGAAGGGTGACGGTGCCGTGTCCGCCAACTTGGGTCACGGTCAAATCGCCGCCCGTGCCGATGTCGGTGACGGTCCAGAGTTCCCGATTGCGAACAGTGTCGCCGCTGCTGGTGTGCAGGTGTCGGTCGTTTCGGCGGGTGGCGACGATGTCACCAACGAGAGCGTCGGCTCGGTCGGCGATCGGTGCCGACCACATCGGGTCGAGGTCACCTTGTTGAACGCGTCGTTGTTGGATGTGTTGGTTGATGGCATCGACGTGGTCGTTGGTGGTGGTCGTGATCGCTGTGGTGTCACCGTGAGTGTGATGTTCGATCCAGTCGTTGGCGATCCGGTCGAGGTGTTCGACGAGGGTGCCGGGAATGATCCGTCCGTGGGCCTCGTAGGCGTCGAGGGCTCGCGGGTCGCCGTGTCGCAACTTCAGTGACGCGGCTGCTTCCCAGGGGTTGGTGAAACGATGGATCCGTTGCAGCTCGATGACTCTTCCGGTGGAACACAGTTCGTTGAACATTCCACCGCGACCGACTGCTTGCAGCTGGCGCGGGTCACCGACGAGCACGAGCCGCCAATCCTGATCGTCGGCGAGGCGGGTCAACCGGTACAGGTCGGCGGTTGACAGCATGCCGGCTTCGTCGACCACGATCGTCGCGCTGCGCAGCAGCCACGACATGTCGGGGCCGTCGGGGCGGGACCATTCGTGGAGCAGTTTGGCGACCGTGTCAGCGAGCATCCCCGTCTCGCGTTCGAGGACTTGTGCTGCTTTGGCGGTCGGGGTGAAACCAAACACCGGGCGGTGCTGGACGTCGTGGAAATCGGTGACCGCGGCGCGCAACATGGTGGTCTTGCCGGTACCGGCCGGCCCGACGATCAACACCAACCGATCGTCGCCGGCGGCCGCCGCGGCGGCATCGGCCTGCAACACATCCAACCCGCCACGGCGCACCGTGAGCGAACGTGTCGGGTGGGCTGTTTGGGCGTCGATCGCCCACGTGAGGATCGCTTCCTCTTGGGCGAGGACCACTTCGCTGGTGACATGCGAAGCGGCGGGTTCGATCCACATCGACCGGCCATCCGAGACACGTCTCATGGCGTGCTGGTCGAGGGCTGGGTCGAGGTCGATGCACTGATCGAGCACCTTGTCGACGGCTCGGTCGAGCAGTCCCACCCACCGTTGGCCGTCCACACCAGGCTGTGGGCGGACCTGGTCGCACACCGTACGCAGGACATCGAGGCGATGCCACGCCGACTTCGACCCGGACAGCTCCTCGACGATCTCGCCGACGGTCACCTGCCCGGCAGGCACCGGCGAGCGCCCGGCCTCAGCGATCGAAGCCATCAAGGTCTCGGGTGTGACACCGACTGTTGCGGCTTCGGTCAGCCACCGTGTCTTCAAATCTGGGACACCGTTGCCGGTCTTGTGAGCCCTGGTGTCGACAGCCGCTTCCCGACCCAACGCCGCACGCTCGAACCGCGATGGGTCACGACCCTCCCGCGCGTAGAACTCGGCCACCTTCGCCTCGAGGGCCTGGTCGACTTCGGCGGTGCGTTTCGAGAACTGCTCCAACAATTCGGCCGGCACACCGGCGATCTCGGCTTGCCCCTTGACGATCTCGGTGAATGCGACTCCGTAGCGGTTGGTGAGTTCGGCGCGCAGCACCGACTGATACAACCCGCCCAACGCCCGCTGATGGCCCTTCAACAACCGGGCGTCGAGGGCGAGCCAGCGGCCGTCGGGTGACTTGACTCGGTTGGCGATGACGAGGTGAGTGTGCAGCTGCGGGTCGAGGGCGCGACTGGTGTGTTGCCGGAACGAGGCGGCGACGATCCCTTCGGCGTCGACGACGGCGACCTCTCCACCGATCCGATAGCGGGTATGGGCGTGATCTTCGATCCAACGGGCGAGTTCGCAGACGGCAGAGTCGTGTGCGTCGGCGACCTCACGTCGCACGCCCGCGTCGCCGAGGGCCCACAACACGGACACGGACTTGGGAGCCGACGCGGTGACATCAAAACCACGCACGGACTTCTTGTCGTAGTGCCGGCCGAGATCGCGATCGGGTCGACGTGGGTCCATGCCGGCCATCA
>JAYTZE010000183.1:0-1913 GCA_043742385.1 Ilumatobacteraceae bacterium | reverse complement strand
GCTGCATCTGCCGATCGTGCGCTGCGCCGCGTGGGCTGAAACCTTCGACGAGGTGGCTACCGCAAGCTTTGAGATCTGGGCGCTGACGCCTTCACCCGATGCCGCCGACATCTTCGCCATGACACCACCCTTGCGCTGGGCTCTGGTGGTTGGGTCGGAAGGCTCGGGACTGAGCGGCGACACGCTGGCGCGCTGCACCAACGTGCGCATCCCAATGCGCAACGGCGTCGATTCACTGAACGTTGGTCACGCAGTGGCCGCAGCGCTGGCTCGCTGACGGGACATGCGCCCGATGGCGTGGGCCGCGAGCCGGAAGGTAGTGAGGGCGCCGATCCCATTGACATCGCGATCGGGCACGAACTCGACGACATCGAAGCCGACGAGGCGGGCCTGGTCGGCGACACCGTCGATGATCTCGATCGCCTGGAAGTACGTCAGCCCTCCGGGCTCTGGCCCAATCACACCCGGAACGATCGATGGGTCCAGCCCGTCGACGTCGACGGTGATGAACACATTGCCGCCCTTGGGTACGCGGTCGAGGATCTGTGCAATGCCGTGCCGATGCACGTCGTGCGCGGTCAAGAAGTGCACGCCGCGTTCCGAGGCGGCCGCCAGGTCGGCCGGCCGAGCCGAGCCGACGCCGCGCTGCCCCACTTGAATCATCTCGCCGACGTGCGACATCTCCGACGAGCGTCGCATGGTCGACGACAGACCCCAGCGTTCGCCGCGCACGTCGTCGCGCCAGTCGATGTGGGCATCGATCTGCACGATGGTGATCGGGCCGGCCGCTTGGTACGCCTGCAACACGGGAATCGGGATCGAATCATCGCCACCGAGAACCACCGGCACCGCACCCGCGGCCAGCACCGTCTCACACGTGTGCCGAATCGCAGCGCGATTGGCTTCGTGCGCAGTGCCGTCCCACGGCACGTCGCCGATGTCGACAGCGCTGGTTCCGTCGATCAACATCGGTCCGCCAAGGTCGAAGTTGTGGTGATGACGGATGCCCGAGTACATCGCCGACGCCGCACGAATCGCCGCGGGGGCGTCCTTGCAGTACGGGCCGACCGACGAGTAGGGCGTAGCGCACGGCGCACCGATCACGACGATGCCGGCACCGTGCAAATCGTCGACGGTGGTCGACGGGAGACCGAGAAACGTTCCGGAATCACCAGCGTCGAACATCGAACCAAGGCTTGCCATCCACACAGCTTGACCGATCGATCTCGACGACGTTCAGCCGAGGGACGTGTAGCCCGAAAGGGTCGACTTGCCGCGCTGATATCACGTACTGAGGTCGGGCGACGGCCACCGGTGAGTATTAGCGATGAGCAGGGCAGATGCCTCAAGTTTTGCCATTGACAGCATCGATTTTTGTGAGACAGTGCGCTATGAATTCCTGGGACGGACGGATGTACGGACGCGCGGTTCTCGTCAGACTGCGACTGCGGCGGAAGCTAGTGCGCACCGGAGGGTGGGTGATCACCGCGCTCGCGATGGTGGCGCTACAGACCACCATCGCCGTTACTGTCCCCAACGTGTCAACGGTGTCGGCGGCGTCCGCGCCAGTCGCTCGCGCCGATGTGGCGCGCACCGATGCGGCGACAGCGGTGAACGTGTTCACGAACAACAACGACTTCGATCCCGACGGCGACACGATCGGCGTCGTCGCCGTGGCCACCCCAGCACACGGCACCGTCACCAACTTCACCACCGGTTTCACCTACACACCCGACCTCGGGTTCTCCGGCGTGGAAACCATCACCTACACGGTTCAGGACACGACGGGGTCGACGGCAGATGGTGTGGCGACGGTGTGGGTCGACACCGGTGTGTCGGGCCCCGAGTCGCCGCTGCCACTGGGCGACTACGCGTTCGTCTACCAAGGCGCCTCGGTCTCGTTGACCACCACC
>JAYTZE010000182.1:0-7759 GCA_043742385.1 Ilumatobacteraceae bacterium | reverse complement strand
CGACAACGACATCGGCGCCGAGCTGCTCGGCCAGTGCTCGACGCTTTGTGGAGAAGTCGGCGGCAATGATCGGCCCGATGCCGCGCATCTTCAGCTCGGCGATACAGGCCAGGCCGACCGGACCACAGCCGAGGACGATGGCGCTTTCGTTGCTCGTGATCCTGCTCTTGGCCACCGCATGCACACCGACGGCGAGCGGCTCGGTCATCGCCGCGATTTCGGGGTCCAACCCGTCGGGAACCTTGATCCCCACCATCTCGTTGAGCACCATCAGCTCGGCATAGCCGCCGTTGTAGATATTGGAGAAGCCGACAGCGTGCAGACCCGATGCATCGAATGCGACAGGCAGGCTGACCACGATGTCGCCGACGTTCAGGTTGCTGCAGCCAGGTCCGACGTCGACCACCTCACAGCAGAATTCGTGGCCCATCACGGTGTCGACTTGAGGTTCGAACACAATCACTTGCATCGGGTCCGGTGGGCGATCGGCGTTGAGCTCGTTCATCAACCGCCGGCTCTCCTCGCCGTGCTTCAGCAGATGGAGATCGCTACCGCAGATTCCGCACGCCAGTACTTTGCCCAACACTTGCCCGGGGCCGGGAATCGGATCGGGGAGCGTGTCAACTCGTAGTTGCCAATCTCGCATCACCGCTGCGCGCATTGCCGCGACCGTAGTTCGTCGGCGGCGGACGCATGCCGTCGACCTGCTGGCTCAGCGACTGAAGTGGGCGATGGCCTCCGTCACGACCGCCCAAGCGGCGTCACCGTCGACCTGGGTCAGGCGATCGCAGTTCGGCTCGGGCCGTTCGATCAGGGTTCGCTGGTCGATCACGGTCATGCCGCGGGTGTGCTCGCCGTCGGTCTCGACGACAACATGCGAGAACGATCTGGTGAAGAGTTCGGGATGTGTCAACGCCATGACTGCCAGCGGATCGTGCACCGCTGCGCCAGCCATGTCGTCGTGGCGGCTCATGTAGGCGGCGCTGAAGAACTTCATCAGATCCGCGAGTGCAGCAGCGAAGGCACCGGACAGGTTGCGGACCTGTTCGATTCGTTCCGGCGTCGCCTGGAACTGATACGTGACGTCGAGCCCCGCCATCACCAGAGGCCCTCCGTAGTCGACCACGATGGCGGCGGCCTCGGGGTCCGCCCAGATGTTGAACTCAGCCGTTGCCGTGCGATTGCCGAACAGCCCGCCACCCATGAACGAGATGCCGGCGATGCGGGCGGCGATGTCGGGCGCCGACCGCAACGCCAAGGCGATGTTCGTGAGCGGGCCTGTGGGAACCAGCCAAACCCCATCGTTGTTGCGAACGGTGTCGATGATGAATCCAATTGCGTCCCGGCTGGCCGGTGGGCCCGAGGGAGGCGGGAGCTGGGCACCATCAAGTCCGCTCTCACCGTGGACGTAGCCCGCGTGTCGGGGAGGTGCCACCAGCGGTCGATTTGCACCGGCGTGGACGGGTGCATCGATGCCCAGCAGGTCGCGGACCACGAGCGCGTTGCGAGTTGTTGACTCCAGTGGGGCATTGCCAGCCACGGTGGTGATGCCGAGCAGGTTCGTATGACGGGCGGCGACGACCATGGCGATGGCATCGTCGTGGCCAGGGTCGCAGTCGAGGATGATCGGCACGAGGTCCTTCGTCGATGTCATGACCGGCAGAGCATGCCACCGTTACGATCGCAGGGTGACGTCGAAACGATGGCGGTGGCTGACGCTTGCCGCGCTCGCGTCGTCAGGTTGCGCTTCTACCGACCCATCTGCCGACGGATCGACGTCGGCTGTCGCATCGCTCGCTCCCGCGATCGCCGGCTCCGAGCCGACAGGCGTGCCTGGCCTCACCGCGGTCGATCCGTTCTGTGCGGCATGGGCGGGTTATGTGGGCACGCTGCAGGCGTTAGGAATTGCCGGTTCGTTCGGCGATCTGCCCAGTGAGCAGTTTGCAACTCTCGAATTGACCGCCGCGCCGCGACTGATCGAGGTCGCTGCGGAGATCGACGCCTCGTGGCCTGCGGAGTTGGCGGCGGAACGGTTCGTCGTGATCGATCAACGCATCGGGCCATACGCTCGCCGCGCCAGTCGTGGCGTCGACGCGCTGCGCGCCGCAGGGGTCACCGATGCCGAACTCGCCGTGCTGCGCTCCGATTGGCAGTCGGCCCTTCTGGGCCGCGATCCCGAAGCGCCGGTCATCGAGGTTCCACCGGTTGCAGACGATCTGCAGGTCAAGCTCGGGGCGGCCGCGAGTGCCTTCGACAGTGTCGTCACCTCGTACGCTCAGGATCCGAGCCTGGTGGTAGACGGGGTCGCGACACCTGCGACCGATGCGTACCTCGTTACCCATTGCCCCGACCTCGTTTCGAGCGGAGTCGGCGACGCGCTCTGACTCCGAACTCGAACACATCTGCTGTCCTTCATCGTCAGCTCACAGAACGACAGTCGTTCTGTTCGCTGACATGGACCGCGGTACCGGCGGCACGGCGCCCGCCGGAGCTCAGCTGGCGGTGAGAAGACCTGCGTCGGTCAGGGTCAATCGGGTTCCGACCCACTCGCCTTCGCACATCGCAGCGGCCAGGCCGACCTCTGGAGACGTACCCCAAGCTCGCCGCCCGTCGGCCAACAGACATGCTGCAATCACCGTGTCGGGCTCGCCGTCGCGCGAATGCATCACGGTGTACGCCTCGATGATGGCCGGTCCTGCCGCATCCGCTGGCTCGGCAAGCTCGCGCTGGGGGAGGGAGTCGATCTCGGACTGCGGGCTGTCGTGACGGAAACCGCTCGTGGGCGGCTCGGTTGAGTAGATGCCGAACGCATGCTTGGTCGCGTACCCTCCGTTGCCCCACACCAGCCCGAGCTCACCGGGCGCCGCACGCAGGTCGGTGACCACGGTTGCGATCGCGTGCATCACGTAGTTGTTCCACGGCCCTCCGGCAAACGTCAGCCCACCTGTGCGCGTCAGTTGCCGATCGAGCGCTAACCCGAGACTCTGCGCGCCGAGTTGCACTGCAGAAGGAAAGCACGAGTACAGGTCGACCACGGCCACGTCGTCGATCGCGCAGCCGGCCAGCTCCAACGCCCGCCGGCCGCCGATTTCGATGGCCGGCGTCTCGGCGAATGACCACCGGTTGCTGACAAACGGATGCTCATGGCAATCGGTGCCGGCGTGCACGAACACCCATCGATCGCGGGGTACGCCGAGCGATGTGGCCCTTTCTGCCGAGCACATGATGATCGCCGCGGCCATGTCGACGTCGTTGTTGGAGTTCATGTACTTCGTGTAGGGCAGACCGACCATGCGGTTGTTCGACGACGGCGCGCGAATCTCCTCGGCCGTCCTGGCCTGGCGTGACCAGGCGTACGGATTGTTGGAGGCAACGTCGCTGAAACGCGCCCACAGTTCGCTGATGCGCTGCATATGTTGCTCGGGTGTCGATCCACTTCGGGCGCGGATGGCGCTCTCGAATATCGGATAGATCTGCACCGGCATCATGACGCCGCGCGCGAGTTCCGACGGATGGTTCAGCACGAGGTCGTCGCCGATCACTCGTGGTGTCTGACCTTCCGGCGCCGTCGGCCAATCCAGCTCGACGTCTGCCTTGCGGGCGCGCACTCGCGTGCGCCGCGCCTCGCCGCCGGCCAGGATGGCGATGTCGAGATCACCCGCCTGGATCTCGATCGCAGTGGCATTGACGAGGCTCTGCGGGCTCTGCCCACCCATCGTGGTGTATGCCGTGTCGACGGGCGTCAGACCGAGTTGCTGGGCGATGAGGTAGGCCGGGTCGCCGTACTTCCACGTGAGCAGGTTGACGACCCGAAGCGACTGGGGATTGGGGATCGTGGCCAGCCCGGCGTCGAAGGTTGCCTCACCGATCGCCGAACACATCATCAGTGTTGGATCCAATGCCTCGACTAGGTCGTCGGTGTGTTGAACCGTCTGACCGACTCCGATCAGCACAGGGCTCCGCGGATCGAGTGCCATGTCGGCCCAGAGTAGGGGAGCAGGCTGGGTCGACAAACGACGCAGCCATAGACTCGCCGGATGTCGCGAATCGCTATCGGCGCCGATCATGCCGGGTATGAGCTGAAACAGCATCTCATCACGGTGCTCGCGACTGATGGTCACGACGTGACTGACCTTGGAACGGATAGCACGCAGAGCTGTGACTATCCCGCGTTCTGCGCCGCTGTCGGCCGTGCCGTGCGCAACGGCGATGCGCAGGTCGGCATTGTCGTCGGGGGAAGCGGACAGGGCGAGCAAGTGGCCGCCAACAAGGTCCACGGTGTGCGCGCCGCACTGTGCAACGACTTGTTCACGGCACGGCTGGCGCGTGCGCACAACGATGCCAACGTGCTCAGCATGGGTGCCAGGGTTGTCGGCGTCGGTCTGGCCGAGGAGATCCTCGCAACATTCCTGACGACCAACTTCGAAGGCGGCCGTCACGCCCGCCGGGTCGAACAGGTCATGCTGATCGAAGCCGAAGAATCAAGAATGGAGCTCTGAGCAATGCCGTTCCCATCCGACACCCAGCCCGACACCGATCTGTTCGATCTCATCGAGGCCGAGACCCAGCGTCAGGTCACAGGGCTGCAGTTGATTGCCAGCGAGAACTTCACCTCCCCTGCGGTGATGCGCGCCGTCGGTTCAGTGCTGACCAACAAGTACGCCGAGGGTTACCCCGGCAAGCGTTACTACGGCGGCAACGCGGTGATCGACGATGTCGAGGCACTTGCCATCGATCGCGCCAAGCAGCTGTTCGGCGCCGATCACGTCAACGTACAGCCGCACAGCGGCGCCAACGCCAACATGTGCGCGTACCAAGCGTTGCTCGACTACGGAGACACGGTGCTGGGCCTCAGCCTCGACCACGGTGGCCACCTGACTCATGGTTCGCCGGTCAACGCCAGCGGCAAGCTGTACAAGTTTGTGCCCTACAAGGTCACGCCGGGCGACGAGCGAATCGACATGGACCAGGTTCGCGATCTTGCGCTCGAGCATCGCCCGAAGATGATCGTCGCCGGCACGACCAGCTACCCGCGCCGGCTTGACCCCGAGCCGTTCAAGGCCATCGCCGACGAGATCGGCGCGTACTTCCTGTTCGATGCCGCACACCTCGCCGGCTTGATCGCCGGCGGCGCTCACCCCAACCCCGTGCCGTACGCCGACATCGTCACCTTCACCACGCACAAGACGCTGCGCGGACCACGCGGCGGATGCATTCTTTCGACGGCGCAACATGCCGCAGCCATCGACAAGGCGGTCTTCCCCGGCTGGCAAGGTGGCCCGCTCGAGCATGTGATCGCCGGCAAGGCCGTCGCCTTCTACGAGGCCCTACAGCCGAGCTTCACCGTGTATGCGAAGCAGATCGTGCTCAACGCCAGCGCCCTGGCAGCGGCGTTGGCGAATGAAGGTTTCCGACTCGTCAGCGGCGGCACCGACAGCCACCTGATGGTCGTCGATCTCCAGTCCTTCGATCCTGAGCTCACCGGCAAGGAAGCTCAAGCGGTTCTGGATCAGGCCGGGATCACGCTGAACAAGAACACGATCCCCGACGATCCGCGCAGCCCGTTCGTGACCAGCGGCGTTCGCATCGGCACGCCGTCGGTCACCACCCAAGGGATGGAAGAGCCAGAGATGGCAATCATCGCCTCCTTGATTGCCCGAGTGCTGCGGCACCGTATCGATCAGGCCACGATCGCCGCCGTGCGGGCTGAAGTTGCCGCGCTCTGTGCGAAGTTCCCCGCGTACGGCTGATGGCTAGAGTCGCAGGCGCCCATGCCGTCGACGACGTCTTACCTCCTGGTTGGCCTCCTGGCCGCCGTGACCACGTTCGTGTGTACCCCGATCGTCGCCCGAGTCGCCCGCCGTCTGGGGTGGGTCGTCGAACCGGACGAACGTCGGGTGCATACCGTGGCGACCCCCGATGTCGGCGGCATCGCCATGTTTGTTGGTCTGGTGACCGCGGTCCTCGTCGCCCGCATGAACGATCAGTTCGACACGATCTTTGCTCGCAACGACGAACCACGCGGCGTGTTGTTGGCAGCGTCGCTGATGTTCATGGTCGGCCTGTTCGACGACATTCGCGAGATCTCGGCGCCGGCCAAGGTGATCGGCACGATCGGCGTAGCCGCTGTGTTGACCTACTACGGCGTGACGATGTTCTACTTCCGCGTTCCGTTCGTCGATGTCTACACGGTCAGCGACGATTGGGTGCTGCTGATCACCGTGGTCTGGCTGCTGGGCATGACCCAGGCGATCAACCTCATCGATGGCTTGGACGGCCTCGCCGCTGGCATCGTCGCGATCGGCGCGCTCGCGTTCTTCATCTACAGCCTGCGCCTGGCGGACCCCACCGTGCGACTGTTGTCGTCGCCCAGCATCGGTCCGCTGATCGCCATCATCACCGTCGGGATCTGTGTCGGCTTTCTCCCGCACAATTTCAATCCGGCGAAGATCTTCATGGGCGACGGCGGTGCATTGTTGCTCGGGCTGCTTTTGGCAGTCAGTACGAGTGTCGTCGGGGGCCGGGCCGACCCGAACTTGCAGGGGTACGCCGGACAGACCTACTTCTTCCTCGCACCATTGTTCATCCCGCTGTTCATCCTCGGTGTTCCCATCCTCGACACGTTGTTCGCGATCATCCGTCGCGCGTCGCGTCGCCAGGGCGTGGCCACGGCCGACAAGCGTCATCTCCACCACCGCCTGATGGAGATGGGTCACGGCCAACGCCGCAGCGTGGTGATCCTGTGGGCCTGGACGGCGCTGTTGTCGGCCTTCGTTCTCTACCCGGTGCTGACGCAGAGTTTCGTGTCGTACGTTCCGATCGGGGCAGCGATGCTCGGGCTGCTGCTCTACACCCTGTTCCATCCCCAGATCCGCCGCAACCGCGCCGCCTGAGGTCTAACCGAGTGTTTCGTGTGACGCCGGGGTGGCCGAAAACACTCGGTTTGTTTCCGTTCGGTTTGGAGCGGTTGATGCGCTTCCGTTAGATTGTGTACGCGTTCACAAGCTCTCCGCATCGGAGTGAAGAGCACGTCCAACCGACGCCAGAACCCCGGCACTGAGGAACACACACCGTTGAAGCCGCTACCCACCCAGAAGGGCACCGACGACAAGATCGGTAAGGGCATCGATGTCGCTCTGGTGACGCTCGCGTTCTTGGGAATCGGCTACCTCCTCGATCGCTGGCTCGGCACCAAGCCGCTGTTCATGGTCGGCCTCGTCGTACTCGGTCTGATCGGTGAATTCCTGCGCTTTTGGTATGACTACGATTCCCAAATGAAGGTGCTCGAGGCGCAACGCGCCGCGGGCGTCCGTGCCCCGTCAGCACAGGGAGACCGTCCATGAACGACATCGCATTCTCGATGACCGCGCCACTACCTGGCCCATCACCCGAAGTCTCCGTGTCCAACGACATGGTCAAGCGGGGGCTGCTGGTAGCGCCAGTTCTGATCGCCGTGTGCGGACTCATCTGGGGAGTCAACGGGGCGACATCCAGTGCGTATGCCATTGCCATCGTCCTGGTCAACTTCGCCCTGGCCGCGGGCATCGTGGCCGTTACCGCCAAGATCAGTTTGAGGTTGATGATGGCCTCGGTCCTGTTCGGCTACCTCGTTCGCCTTGGACTGATCTTCCTGGCCGTCTACTTGGTGAAAGACGCCGGGTGGATTTCGCTTCCAGCACTCGGAGCGACCATCATCTTCACTCACCTGGGTCTGTTGGTATGGGAATTGAAGTACGTGGCGATGTCACTCGCCTATCCC
>JAYTZE010000181.1:0-1921 GCA_043742385.1 Ilumatobacteraceae bacterium | reverse complement strand
CGGCGGGCACCCTGGCGGGCGGCGAGGCGCAACGCATCCGGCTTGCCAGCCAGATCGGCTCGGGTCTCGTCGGCACCCTGTACGTGCTCGACGAACCGTCGATCGGCTTGCATCAGCGCGACAACCGCCGGCTCATCGACACCCTCCTTCGCCTGCGCGATCTCGGCAACACCGTGATCGTCGTTGAGCACGACGAGGAGACCATTCGTGAGGCCGATTGGCTCGTCGACATCGGCCCCGGCGCCGGCGAGCACGGCGGCGATGTGGTGTACAGCGGTCCGGTGAAGGGCATCACCAAGGTCAAGGAGTCGATCACCGGTCAATACCTGGCCGGCAAGAAGTCGATTGCAGTGCCGTCGCAGCGTCGCCAGCCCGGCCTCGAATGGCTCGAGATCAAGGGCGCTCGCGAGCACAACCTGTGCAACATCGACGTGCGCATTCCACTCGGCTGCTTCGTAGCGATCACCGGCGTCAGTGGCAGTGGAAAGAGCACGTTGGTGCGCGACATCTTGCTGCCGGTCCTGATGCAGAAGATCTATCGCTCGAAGCACGCGGCCGGCAAACACAAGACGATCGCCGGAATCGACCTGCTCGACAAGGTGATCGACATGGATCAGTCACCGATCGGTCGCACCCCCCGATCCAACCCGGCCACCTACACCGGCGTGTTCGACAACATCCGCAAGCTGTTCGCGACCACGGCCGAAGCCAAGGTGCGCGGGTACATGCCCGGGCGGTTCAGCTTCAACGTGCAGGGTGGCCGATGCGAGGCGTGCTCGGGTGACGGCAACATCAAGATCGAGATGCACTTCCTGCCCGATGTGTATGTGCCCTGCGAGGTCTGCAAAGGTGCCCGGTACAACCGCGACACGCTCGACATTGCGTTCAAGGGCAAGAACATTGCCGAGGTGCTCGACATGCCGGTCGCAGAGGCCGTTGGGTTCTTCTCCAATCAACCGGCAATCGGCCGGTACATGCAGACGTTGCTCGATGTCGGTCTCGGGTATGTGCGACTGGGTCAGTCCGCGCCGACGTTGTCGGGTGGCGAGGCCCAGCGTGTGAAGCTGGCGTCGGAACTGGCCAAGCGCTCCACAGGTCACACGATCTACCTGCTCGACGAGCCGACTACCGGCTTACATTTCGACGACGTGCGGCGTCTGCTCACCGTGCTATCTCGGTTGGTCGACCAGGGCAACACTGTGTTGATCATCGAACACAACCTCGACGTCATCAAGACCGCCGACTGGCTGATCGACCTCGGGCCCGAAGGTGGCAGCGGTGGTGGGCTCGTCGTCGCCGAGGGCAGCCCGGAAGATGTTGCCGGGATCGACGCCAGTCATACTGGCCGATTCCTTCGCCCGTTGCTCCAATAAGTGCCGCCGGACCAGGGTTCTATGCGCTAGACCAAGCGAGTGAGCCGCATCGAGACTGCCGCCGTCGATCGCGCCACCGTACAGCGCCGCACGATCACGACGTTGCGGCTGGCGCAGGTACCAGGCCAAGCGGCCATCGCCGGCGTGGTCGCGGTTCTCGCCCTGTTCGTCAGCGATCTACTGGGCGACGATCGCTTCGCCGGCTCTGGCAACGCGGCCTTCACCCTCGGCTCAGCACTGATGGCTCCGTCGTTCGCGTCGTTCAGCAGGCGTCGCGGCCGACGGCCGGCCCTGGTCACGGCGTTCACGATCGGCGCGTGTGGGGCGGCCGTCGCTGCATTTGGTGGGCAGATGCGGTGGGTGTGGCTGTTGTTGGTGGGCATGGTCATGTTCGGTGGTGCGCAAGCAGCGTCGCTGCAGGGTCGATTTGTTGCTGCCGACCTTGCCGAGCCAGGACAAGGACCGCGTGCCATTGCCGCCGTGGTCTGGATCGGCACGCTGGGCGCGGTGTTCGGCCCGGTGCTGACACCCCAGTGGAAGGAGCTTGC
>JAYTZE010000180.1:0-3973 GCA_043742385.1 Ilumatobacteraceae bacterium | reverse complement strand
CTCAACTCGCAGTACACGTCGGGGATGAACGCGCAGCGTCGGGCGATCGAGAGCATGGCTCCCGAGGAGGTGTTGGTGATCGAGGCCCGCGGTGTGCCGGACGCCGGCACGTTCGGCGATGTGTTCGCACTGCGTGCCCTGCGCCGTGGCGCAACCGGAGTGATCACAGACGGCGCCGTGCGCGATACGCCCGCGGTTGCCGAACTCGGCATTGCCGTCTATCACCAGGCGTCGCATGCAGCGACGTTCGGACGCCAGCACATGCCCCTCGAACACCAGATCCCCATCGCCTGCGCTGGGGTCACCGTGATGCCCGGCGACATCGTGGTCGGCGATGGCGAGGGCGCGGTCATCATCCCGCCGTCGCTTGTCGTCGAGCTTGCCGCTGCCTCGGTGCAGCAAGAATCCGAAGAGGCGTGGGCGCTCGAGCGAGTCGATGCCGGCGAGAGCACCACCGGCGTGTTCCCCGTGTCGAAAGAGCGACGCGCCGAGTACGAAGCGTGGTTCGCGGCTCGACAAGCCAATCAGCAGAAGGGTCAATGACCATGGCCAGGAGATCGATCGAGATCAGCAGCTTCAAGCACGTCAACCCCATCCCTGCGGCCTCACGCATCGGGCCCCTGTTGGTGTCAAGCGTGATCGCTGCCCGCGACCCGGGTGAGACCACAGTGCCAGAGGGTGCCGAGGCGCAGTACGTCAACCTGTTCCATCACATCGGCCAGATCCTCGCCGAGGCGGGCGCCGATTGGCGCCACGTTGCTCGCATCACGTTCTACGTGCCCGACATCTCGTTCCGCGATTCGTGCAATCCGATCTGGGTCCAACACTTTCCCGATCCTGGGGCCCGCCCTGCACGGCACACGCAGTTCGTGTCGAACGCCAAGCTTGCGACGTGCGAATTCATCGCCTACATCGGCGATTGAATCAGCGGGCGCGGAACGTAACCTCGCCGAGGCCGTTGAACAGCGCGTCGACGTTGTCGCCGACCTGGAACGGGATGGCCTTGATGAAGGAGCCCGACAGGATCACATGCCCGGCCTCGGGCGCTACGCCGAACTCGGACAGCTTGTTGATGAGCCAGGCGACGGCGTTGATGGGGTTACCCATCACGGCGCGAGCCATGCCGCTTTCTTCGATGTCGCCGTTGATCGACAAGGTCGCGCCGACGTTGCGCACGTCGATGTCTTTGAGCTTCGTCGGGTTGGCACCGAGGATCACCAAGCCGCACGCGGCGGCGTCGGAGATGCTGTCGATCAAGGTGTTGGGACCTCGCCCACGCTGACGGGTGTCGACGATCTCGATGGCCGGCAGCACGCAGTCAGTGGCCCTGATCACGTCGGCGACGTTGACCGCTGGGCCCATCAAGGGTTCCTTCAGCACAAATGCCAGCTCGACCTCGACCAGTGGTCGGTTCATGGTGCTGCGCGGCACGATGCCGCCCTCCAACACGAACCAGTTGTCGAACATCGTGCCGTAGTCGGGCTCGGTCGCATTGGTGAGCGCTCGCATGGCCTTCGACGTGAGGCCGATCTTGTGGCCCTTGATCACTCGACCCGCAGCGACCTTCAGGTTCGTGACCGCTTGGGAAATGGCGTACGCATCTCCGATGTCGGCAGTCGGATAGGTCTCGGAGATCGGTGTGATCGGCACGTTGTCGAGCTCGGCTTGATAAAGCGCCTGAGCTGCGGTTGCGACGTCGGAGTCGGAGAGATTGGGCACGGAACGAACCTAGTCGGGTCTGGTCGAAATCGAACGAGTGAGCTACCTCGCGTCGCGGGTGGATCAACCCCTGCGACCCAGCGCGGCGAGCAGACTCGTCTGTGCATCGACGTTGTCTGCGCCGGTGCGATCGGCGCCGGTGCAATCGGCTCCGAAGGCACCACTACCTTGCAGCAGTTCCAGTTGCGGGCGCGCGACCTCCCAGCAGGCGTCGACGAGGTGCGCATCGAGATCGGTCGGTTGGCCGGTAGCCGCCGCCAGGTCCCACCCGTGGATGAACACCTCGATCAGGCGGTGCCCGGCGTAGACCGAGCCGGGTACGGGTCCATACGAGACGGCACACGGGGCGTCGAGCATGCTAGGCGCTTCGAACGCGCTGGCAGCCAGCTCCGCTGAACGGTCGTATGCCGCGACGGGGTCATGACCCACCACGTCGCCATCGAAAGCCGAACCGACTTCGGCGATCGTGCGTCCACGCGCCAACTCCGCCGCCCACATGTTGCCGGCGACAATGTGATTCAACAGATCGCGCACGTTCCAGCCGTCGCAGGGCGTGGGCAATTCCCACTGCCCGTCGTCGATGCCGACGACGTAGCGCCGCGTGGCCTCGAGTGCAGTGCGATGCAACGCAGCGATGTCGATCGTGGTCATCGTCAGCCCTTCACGTAGGCGAACTTCTCGGCCACCTTGCCGTCCCGAACCCGGAAGAGATCGACGCCACGAATGTGTCCACCGTGCCAGCTGTACACCCAGCGTTCGACGACCCGATCCGCGACGGCGAACGACTCCTCGACTTCGAAGCGGCTGTCGGTGTCGTCGAAAATCCCCTTCCACGCCTCGCGAATTTCCTCATGGCCCTTGTGCTGAGTGCCGTCGGGGGCCGGGCCGGTGCCTTCGAACACGCAGTCGTCGGTGATCATCGACAGTGCTGTCTCGAGGTCATGGGCACGCCACGCTGCGCCAAAGGCAGCGACGATGGCGACTGCGTCGGTTGTGCCGCTCATGGTTGTATCCCCTTTCTGAATTGGTGTAGTCTACTTACTAGTAGGTAAGCTCGTCAAGAGCGCTGAATGGGACATGAAGCAACGGGAGACCGAGGGTTGTGAAGATTGCACAGGGCGCTGGTGCCGATACGGCTGAGCGAGCGCTCGACGTCGCCGAGCGGCTGGTTCAGATGCGTGGGTTCAATGGAATGAGCTACGCCGATGTCGCGACCGAACTGGGCGTCACCAAGGCGGCGTTGCACTATCACTTCGCCAGCAAGTCCGAGCTCGGTGAGGCACTGATCGACCGGTACACGGCACGGTTCGGGTCTGCGCTCGACGACATCGATCAGCGACTCAACAACGCACCGTCGAAGATCGCTGCGTACGCCGCCATCTACGTCGACGTGCTGCGTCAGCAGCGCATGTGCCTATGCGGCATGTTGGCCGCGGAGTACCAGACGCTACCTGCACCCATGCAGCCCGCCGTTGTGCGATTCTTCGATCTCAACGAGTCGTGGCTGGAGGGTGTGCTCGACCAGGGCCGACAGGACGGCACGCTTCACCACCATGGGTCAGCGCGCAACGCTGCGCAGGTGGTGATCAGCACCCTCGAGGGAGCGATGCTGGTAGCGCGCATGCACGACGACCCTGCTCGACTCGAAGCCGCAGCCGACCAACTGCTCGCCGAACTCAGCTAGGGCCGAAACGAGTCGCTCTCGTTAGGGAGCGATGGTCTTCAACCACGGGCGGCGCGGTCGAAGCGGCACTGCCGCGGGCGGCACCGAAGGTACGAGGGTGCGCGTCGCCGCGGCAATCGCTGTGGAACGATGCATGTAGCCCTTACCGCTGCAATGCACCTGGTCGTCGGCCAGCCAACGTTCGTTCTGCGCTGCCAACGACGCCCAGTCGAAAACGAGCATTTCGTTCGGCCGTTCCTCGGCGACCATTTCCAGCGCAGTGTTCCAAAACTGCTGTCGCGGTGGTGTCGCTGGAAGGTAGATGTTCACCCACATCACGTAGTGGCCGCCACCGATGCGATCCATCATCTGCCGGATCAGTCCAGGATGCTTGGCCTTGGCGAAGATGCCCGCGTCGTTCGTGCCGAGCGCGACCACCCAGACGTCGCAGTCACCCGTAGTTGTCCGGATACCGTCGACCGCCGTGAGACCGGTGTGGAGATCGGACTTCACCTTCGTGCGCACCCCGCGGCTGCCGTACCCGTCGATCGCCGATCCTGCCCAGCCGACGTCGGAGAATGCGCCTGCTTG
>JAYTZE010000179.1:0-7779 GCA_043742385.1 Ilumatobacteraceae bacterium | reverse complement strand
TCTGGAGACGAAGTCACCGCAGTGCTCGATCACCAGACCGCCGTCATGGAGGAGATCGCCTCGGGAGCACCGCTGTCGGCGGTGCTCGACTCAGTGGTTCGCGCCCTCGAAGAGCTGATGCCCGCCAGCCGATGCTCGATCCTGTTGCTCGACGAGGCTGGAACGCTACGACACGGGTCGGCGCCGACACTTCCCGCCGCGTATTCGGCGGCGATCGACGGACTGGCACCAGGGCCTTTCGCTGGTTCCTGCGGCACAGCGGTTCACCTCGGGGAACCGGTGATTGCCGTCGACGTCGCGACCGATCCTCGATGGGAGCAGTTCCGCGAGCTCGCTGCGTGCTACAGCTTGCGCGCCTGCTGGTCGAGCCCGATCCAATGCCGATCCCGTGTCGTCGGAACCTTTGCCGTGTATCACCAGACGCCATACGAGCCCGACCAACGAGACGAAGAACTGGTGCGCCGGTTCACCCATCTCGCCTCGCTTGCCGTCGAGCACGACCAAGCGTCGAAGGAACGCGAAGCTCGACACAAGGCGGACCTGGCCCGCCAGACGGCCGAACGCGCCAACCTTGCCAAGTCGCAGTTCGTCACCGCGCTGAGCCACGAACTACGAACCCCCTTGCAGGCAATCACCGGCTTCACCGAGAACTTGCAGACCCTCGACCTGTCGCCCGATCAACGCCGTCTCGCACTGGAACGGATCGGGCTCGCGTCGGCTCACATCTTGTCGATCGTCGATGACGTTCTCGACCTCGCACGTGTTGAAGCAGGAGCAATGCCCATCGACCTGTGTGACCTCGACGCGCACGCCGTGATCGCAGAGTCACTCGACCTGATCCAGCCCCTTGCCGACCGGCGCAGCGTCACCATCGAGCGCAGCGGGCCGCCCGTCGCTGTGTGCGCGGATCGCCGACGCCTGCAACAAGTGATGTTGAACCTCATTTCGAACGCCGTTCGGTTCTCACCCTCGAACAGCACCGTTTGCATCGCCACGGAGGCAGGCGACGACTGCGCCAGCATCCATGTCACCGATCGGGGCCCAGGGATTCCCAACGAACTCCTCGCCCGGCTGTTCGTGCCCTTCGATCGTCTCGGTGCCGACGCCGGACGTGAAGGCGGCGCGGGACTCGGCTTGGTCCTCGCTCGACGCCTCACCGAGGCGATGAACGGCACGCTCGAGCTTGCGAGCATCGTCGGGGTTGGCACACACATCACCGTTACCCTCGCCGCTGTTCGGGCCGGTCGCCCCCACAAGTGAGCCGCTCGGACGGCGCCCGCGCCAGTTGCGGGTGTCAGGTCGGCCCCGCCTCGGAGCCTTCGGCCCGGAGCTGATCGCGTAGTTCCCGTTTGACGACCTTGCCGTAGTTGTTGGTCGGTAGCGCGTCGACGAACCGGTACTCCTTGGGCCGCTTGAACCGGGCGATACTCTCGAGGCACGTCCGATCGAGGTCCTCGACGCGCAGCGCAGCGGCGCCGTCGGCGGCGACGACGAAGGCCACCACCGCCTCACCCCACTCTGGGTCGGGCCGGCCGACGACGGCAGTGGCCCGGACACCGGGGTGACGAAGCAACGCCTCCTCGACCTCCCGGGGATAGATGTTCATCCCACCACTGATGATCAAGTCCTTGGACCGGTCGCGCAGCGCGAGATACCCGTCGGCGTCGAAGCTGCCGACATCGCCAGTGTGCAGCCAGCCATCGCGCAGCGCCTCGGCGGTGGCCTCGGGCTGGTTCCAGTAACCGCCCATCACCACGTCGCCGCGCACCACGACCTCGCCGATCTCCTCGGCAGGGAGTGCACGGCCGTCATCGTCGACGACGCGGACTTCGACGTCGGTGCGGGCGACGCCGACGCTCTGCATGCGGTCCCGCCAGCGGGGATGGTTGCGGTCGGCGTGGTCTGCTTTCGACAGGGCGGTGATCGTCATTGGTGTTTCGCCCTGCCCGTAGATCTGGGCCAAGCGGGGACCGAACACGGCGAGGGCGTCCTCGAGGTCGGCCAGGTACATCGGCGCTCCGCCATAGATGATCGTCTTCAGGTGAGCGAGATCGGCGCTGGCAATCGCCGGGTCGCCGGCCAGCCGCCTGACCATGGTGGGAGCTGCGAAGAACGACATACCCGTCCAGCGCTGCAGGAGCGCAGCGATCTCGTCGCCGTCGACGCCACCTGAGTGCGGCACGACGCTCACCGCACCCAGGGCTATGTGTGGTAGCCCGTAGAGCCCCGAACCGTGCGAGATCGGCGCAGCGTGGAGAATGCTGTCCTGCGCCGTCACGGGGTCGATGTCGGCGAAGTAGCTGAGCGACATCATCAGTAGATTGCGGTTCGTGAGCGTCGCCCCCTTGGGCCGACCCGTGGTGCCGCTCGTGTAGAACAGCCAGGCCGGATCGTGCGTCCGCCGGTCGACGGGCGGCGCAGGAGCGGACGCCGTGAGCCGGTCCCACCGCTCACCGGGGGCGATGACCGCCGCCTGCAGCGACGCGACGGTGCCGACGAGTGACTCGACGTCGTCGGCATGATCGGTGTCCGTCACGACGACGGTCGACTCGCTGTGTTCGAGGATGTAGGCGATCTCGTCTTTATGCAAGCGAGCGTTTACCGGCACGACCACGAGGCCTGCGTGCCAAATCGCGAACATGGCCTCGATGTACTCGGGCCGGTTGCGCATCACGATGGCCACGCGCTGACCGGGCGACAGACCGAAGGTGTCACGCAGGCCAGCGGCCGCGCCGCCCGTTCGGGCAGCGAAGGTACGCCAGTCGGCGTGGACTCGCTCGCCGTCGGCCAGCGCCGGGCCGTCGGGCTGCAGGCGGCCGTGGCGTTCCACCCAGATGGCCGGGTTCATCGCACCTGTTCCCCCTGCACGACACGATCGTATGTCACGCGAACTACCATTGCGATTTCGCATGCACACGACCAACGGACGACTGCAATGAGGCTCGCCGAGGATGCGGCGCTGGCTCGGTTGGCGGCACACGACCACGGGGTGATGTGCACGGTCCACGCCGAGCGGGGCGTCGACGCCGTGCCCGTCGTGTACGTGAAGGACGAGGACGGCTACGTGGGCGTGCCCGTGGACCGGGTGAAACCAAAGTCGTCGTTGCGGCTGCAACGGGAACGGAACCTGGAGGCCGACCCGCGGGCCACACTGCTGGTCGATCAGTGGGATCGTGACGACTGGTCACGGCTGTGGTGGGTGCGCGCCGAACTGCGTTGGCAGGGCAACGACGCCACTGACCGGGAGGAGTCCTTGGCCAACGATCTGGCCCGGCGCTACCCCCAGTACCGGGATCGACCCTTCGCCCGAGTGCTGGTGCTGCGAATCGTCGCCGTCTCCGGCTGGGCGGCTGGCCCCGGCTGACCCGGCCCGCCACCCCTCGGATGTCGTGTGCGCTGTGGAGCCCGGACGCTTCCTTCGGTGCGAACGGTCGCCCGCCGGCACCGCCGCTCGCGAGCAACGTTGCGTAGCTGACCCACGTCGACGCTCACGTGGAGCACGGCGCGAGTGACCTTGATCGACTCGATCGGGGAAAAACCTTCGGCTCGAAGCTGCGCGAGAACCTGCTCCACTCCTGGTGGTCCACCGGACTCTGGGTTGTACTGCGCGTCTGGATCCTGGTTGCTCCCTTCGGAGCCCCCGGATGGCGAGATCCACTCTACGGCCCGGACGAGCGCCGGACAGGCGCGTTCCGGTGACTCGGAGATCCGAGCGGTGATCAATTCTGCGGCGTCGGCGTCGAGGCCCTGAGCGACGTGGGAGTAGATCCCTGCGCTGCAAGGGCCGCTAGTCCATAGAGTCAGCCCTGTTCGTTCTGGTCGGAGTCGTTGTCCTCCGTGTCAGCCTTCGAGTCGACGACGTGGAAGTCCTTGTCGAGTTGCACGTCGAGTTCTGTTCCGTTGTCGAGCGTGACCTCGACTTCGTAGTAGCTCTCCTCGTCTCCGACTTCGGTGCCGGTCACTCGCCCTTGGCCGGTAGACGTGAGAGCTGCGGCGCTCGCTCGCTGGAGGTCGGTGCCGGTGATCGGTGTGTCGGTGTCGTCGTTCGTGCCAGCGCTGACCGCTGCGACTCCTGCGGTGGCGAGTCCTGCGACGGTCACGGCTGCTGCGATGACGATTCGTGTTCTGTGTTTCATCGGACATCTCCTCGTGGGTGGTGACTGAAGGGTACGAAATGTGACCTGACGCCACGCTGAAGGACCGCCGGTAGACGTTAGGGGACGAGTGGTAGTTCGACGACGAAGCGGGTTTCGGTACCGTTGTGCAGACCGACAGTTCCGTGGTGGCGTTCGATGATGTCGCGAACGATGGCGAGTCCGAGCCCCGTGCCGCCGGTGTCGCGTGCTCTGGCGTCGTCGAGGCGGGTGAAGCGCTCGAAGATGACTGCACGATCGCCGGCTGAGATTCCGTTGCCGTCGTCGCTGACGGTGAGCAGGACACGACCTCCTGCCTCAGCGAGGCCCACAGCGACCGTCGATACGGCGTGTCGTTCGGCGTTGTCAAACAGGTTGCGGACCGCTCGTGCGAGTTGGTGTGGGTCGCCGAAGGTTTGTGCGGCCGTGACGCCCTGCAGGTCGACCATGACTCGTCCTCGCTCACGGAGGCGGCGCGCCTCGCGCAACACGATGTCATCGAGGTCGACCGCCTCGAACGCGGCGGTGGCGACGTTCTCGTCGTCACCGCGCGCAAGGTGAAGGAGATCTTCGACGAGGCGTTGAAGAGCGATGGTTTCGTCGAGGATGCTTCGCTCGGTTCTGGACGGGTCGATGGGATTGCCGGTAGCGAGGTCGACCTCGAGCTCGGTGCGGATCCGGGTGAGTGGGCTGCGGAGCTCGTGGGATGCGTCGGCGACGAAGCGTTGCTGTCGCCGTATGGCGCCTTCGAGCCGGTCGAGAGTTTCGTTCATCGTGTGGGCGAGGCGATCGATCTCGTCACCGGTTGCCGGTTCAGCGACTCTGCGGCCGAGGTTGGTGCCGGTGATCTCGGCGAGCTCGATTCGCATCCTCTCCACCGGTCGCAACGTTCGACCAGTCAGCCACCAGGTGAGCGCACCGAGGATGAGGATGACGGCGGGCACGGTGCCGGCGAGAAGCCGCGACAGGATCGCGACGGGGTCGGTGACGTCATCGTTGTTGACGCCGACGATCAACGTCACCTGTTCCGCTCTCGAGCTGATCTCGCGCACAAGCACCCGGAACTGTTCGGTCCGACCCCGAACAGTCGAGATGGTGTGCAGGCCCGGTCGCAGCGGTGCGATCGGCGCGGCTCCGATGAGGTTCGACGATGAGCCCAGTACCGCTCCGTTCGAGTCGACGACCTGAACCAGAAGATCCTCATCGACGGACAATTCCGAAGGCGGCGTGTCGGCGATCACGGCGGCGATGGTGTCGGCGCGTTGGTTGATGCCTTCGTCGAGATTGTCGGTGAGTTGCCAACGCAGCCCAGCGGTCATCAGCAGTGACACACCGATGAGGAGCACGCCGGAGATCACCACCGCGAGGACGGTGATCCGAAAGCGAATGGTGCGCCGCACGGGTGATCAGCCTCCGTCCGCTGCAAGCCGGTAGCCGGCTCCGCGGATTGTTTCGATCGCCCGCCGATCGAATGGGTCGTCGATCGCCGAGCGGAGCCGCCTGATGTAGACCTCGACGATGTTGAGATCACCTTCAAAGTCGTATTGCCAGACCCCGTTGAGAATTTCCTGTTTGGTGACAACCTCTCCGGCTCGGCGGATGAGGAACTCGAGGACATCGAACTGTCGAGCGGTGAGCGTCACCTCACGGTCACCGCGCCACACCCGTCGACCGACCGGATCGATTCGAAGATCGCCTGCGCTGGCCGGCACCGGCTCGGTGCGGCCGCCGACTCGTCGCAGCATCGACCTGACTCTGGCGACCAGGACGGGAAATGAGAACGGTTTGGTGAGGTAGTCATCGGCGCCGGCATCCAGTGCCTCAGCCTCGTCCAGGTCGCCGTCTTTGGCGGTGAGCATGATGATCGGGGTCCAAACATTTCGAGCACGGAGGTCAGCGCAGATCTGGAAGCCGTTGCGACCAGGCAGCATGATGTCGAGCAGGATCAGGTCGTAGCTCCCTTCTGTCGCGAGCCAGAGACCGTCGGCGCCGTCGAACGAGACATCGACCGTGTAACCCTCGGCGTCGAGACCGCGTTTCACCACGGTGGCAATCTTCTTGTCGTCCTCGACCAGCAGGATCTTCATCGTCATCCCTTCACAAGCACGGGTTCAGCTCACGACCTTCGCGCAATGAACCTGAACGGCAGCTGACCGGATACCAATGAAGTTCAGGAAGCGGTCAGGTTGATCCTCCTACAGTTCGGCTCTGTCAGCGTTTCACGCCATCTACGCGATGGCACCCACGCTGCGACCCGGAGGAACCATGCCGAACACACCGACAACATGTCGTGCACCGTTGCTCCTCGCTCTCGTCGCTATCGCAACGGTCCTCGCCGGATGTGGTGGGGACTCAGGCGGGGAGTCAGCGTCGAGCACTACAGCGCCTGTCGCTACACACTTCGAGTTCGACGCCGCGAACTTCGTCGATCCGACCACCAGCACCAACTCGTTTCACCCCCTGGTTCCAGGCACGCAGTGGATTAGGTCGGGAACAACTGAAGTTGGGTCACGCGAGGTCCCGCATTCGGTGATCAGCACCTTGACCGACGTAGTGCGCACGATCGATGGGGTGCCCGTGATCGCGATGCTCGACCAGTCGACGGACTCCGGTGAGATCTCCCAAGTCGGGTTCGACTGGTTCGCCCTCGACAAAGACGGCAATGTGTGGATCCTGGGTGGCTACACCGAGGACTTCGAAGGCGGCGAGTTCACCAATGCGGAGGAAGCTTGGCTGGGAGCCGAAACAGGTGGTAACCCGGGCGTGCTCATGCCAGCCGTGGTCAAGGCCGACACGCCCCGCTGGTTCATCGGTGCCACAGAGGAAGGTGACCTCGGCTCGCTGGGCGAACCTGTCGAGGTCGGAATCACCCGGTGCGTCGCATTCGGTTGTTTCGACAACGTGATCGCGATCCGAGAAGGCGAGTACAAGGCGATCGACAACGAGGTCAAGTACTACGCCCCAGGTGTCGGGGTCATTCTCAATGATCCACAACTAGCGAGCCTGCACCAGGACTCCTTCGAACTGGTGAACGTCGTCGAGCTCACTGCGGAGGGGTTGGCGGAGGCGAGCCAGGTCGTGCTCGATCTCGAGGAACATGCCCGCGCCGTGGTCCCCGACGTGTATGGCTCGTCGCCGAAGGCGCAACGGCTGTGATGACGACCGCCCCTCACCTCCTCGAACTCCGCGGCGTATCAAAGACCTACCAGTCGGCGGCTGGTCCCGACGTCGTCCTCCAGGACCTGAGTCTCACGATCGACGCCGGACAGAAGGTGAGTCTGATGGGTCCATCCGGGAGCGGCAAGTCGACCCTGTTGTCGCTCATCGCCGGGCTCCTGCGCCCCGACGCCGGAACCGTCGAGATCGACGGGGTACCGTTGGCCGGCCTCGACGACGGCGAGCGTGCGGCCCTGCGTAGCGGCCGGATCGGTATCGCCTTGCAGTCGGAGAACCTCATCCCGTTCCTCTCCGCGATCGAGAACGTAGAGCTGGCCCTCGGCTTCGGTCGCCGAAAGACGAACCGCGACCGGGCGAATGAACTGCTCGACCGGATGGGCGTCGTGCAACGCCGCGACCATCTCCCCCGGCAGCTGTCCGGCGGTGAGGCGCAGCGCGTGGCGCTTGCTGTCGCTGTCGCGAACGAGCC
>JAYTZE010000178.1:0-7792 GCA_043742385.1 Ilumatobacteraceae bacterium | reverse complement strand
AACAGCGGCGGTGGAGCCACCCTGGTCACCATCACAGGCCACGGCACCATCCGCATCACCGGCGTAGTAGTAGCCAACGTCACGATTGCAGACTTCATAGTGTAAGGGCACGTCTGGTCGGGGTGCGGAGCGACAGCTATCCGCACCCCGACCGACAGTTGAAGATGGTGCCCTCTTCCCCGTACAGGGAGAGGGCATCATCGCGTTTAGGCTCGACGGATGACCGGTCCGAGCCATCGCGGGGTCGACGTGCCCGGTGTTCGGGCCCCTGCTGCAAGCTTCGTTCATGCCACGATCGTTGCAGCTGGGTCCGACTTGCTGTTCGTCAGCGGGCAGACACCTGAGGACCTCGATGGCTCTGTACCGACCGACTTCGAGAGCCAGGCCCGACTGGCTTGGCGCAACGTCGAGCGCACGCTGGCAGCCGCCGATTTCACGCTCGACGATGTGGCCAAGGTCAACATGTACATCCGCGATCGTGGCTACCGCGAACAGAACCGCACGGTGCGCAACGAGGTGCTCGGCGACCGCCGTCCGGCGCTGACGGTGCTGGTCACCGACCACTGGGACGATCGCTGGCTCATCGAGATCGAGGTCATCGCGGCACGCCAGCCACTCAATCCGGGCGAGGCTCGGCCGTGATGCAGGGGCCGGTGAGCCCACCGGATTCGGACCTCGCCTGCCAGGCACGCGACCTCGTTCACGCAAGCTGCGAGCCACATATCGCGGCGCATTGCGAGCGAAGCTTTCAGTTCGCCGCACTCGTGGCACGAGCGGAGCGCGCTGACGCCGACCTCGAAGTGCTGTACATCGGCACGCTACTGCACGACGTGGGTTTGTCGCAGCGGTTCGCCGGATCTGAACGATTCGAGATGCGCGGCGCAAACGCGGTACGAGCGATGCTGCTGGATGCCGGCATGGACGGCGTTCGAGCCGAGAACGTATGGGACGTGATCGCGTTGCACGCCTCGACCGCTATTGCGGCACACAAGAGTGTCGAGACTCGAATCGCCAACCGCGGCATCAGCATCGACGTTCGCGGCGTCGGCTCGGAGCAACTCCCGGCCGATGCGGTACGAGCCGTGCTCGATGCGTGGCCGCGACATGAATTTCCACCGGCGTTCTCGCAATCGTTGATCGATGAGGTTCGCACCAATCCCTCGAGCGTGAGGTCGAGTTGGATGGAGTGCATCGCGATCGATCACGTGCCGGGGTTCGAGCGGGCGGATTTTCTGTCGGCACTTCACTCGTCTGCTGACTTCGCCTAGTTCAAATATCGGTATGGCACGCTCTTCAGGCCGACCATCCAATAGGCGGCACTCGGCGCGCCCAGTTGCTCGGCAACGGTCTCGACTGCGATCTCCTCGTCGCCATCGCGGCCGATCACCGTGACGAGATCACCGAGCGCCGCGCCGCCGACGTTGGTGAGATCGATCACGGTGTATTCGGCCGACACCGACAACACCGCACACCGCTGGCCGCGGCACAGCATGTAGGCGTCTGCGCCCGCCGGGCCCTGGCGGTACCCATTGTCCATGCCCAACAGGATGACTCCGACCGTGGCATCGGCCTCGAGACCAGCCGAACCGGTGCCGGGAAGATCGTCGCCCTGCTTGCGGTATCCGACGTGGATCACCCTGGCCCGAAGTGCCGTGAGCGCTTTGCGAAATCCTGACTGCTCCGCACGGGCGCCGGCAATCGGATGCAGCCCGAAGGTGATGTGGCCGGCGGCGATGGTGTTGAGTGAGTCGGGCAGGCCTTGGGCGAACACCGAACTCGCCGCGGCCTGAACGAAATCGATCGAACCGTGCTCGGCCTCGATGGTTCGCACCACCTCGATGAACGCCTGCAGACGTCGACGCGACCACGCCTCGCCAACTTCATCCGAGAACGGAATATGCGTATACACACCTTCGAGCCGAACGCTTGGTGTGTGCGAAACTTCGCGGGCAAACGCGACTGCCTGGTCGAGTCGTACACCGAGCCGACCCATGCCCGCATCGACCTTGATGTGCACGTTGACGATCCGTTGCGAATCAACTGCGAGCGCACTGATCGACTGCAGCGAATCGATGGAATAGACAGTTGGCGTGAGGTCGTGCTGCAGCAGGTAGCTGCTTCCCGACGGCAACTGCGCGCCGTAGAGCAGAATCGGCAACGTCGCGCCCGCATCGCGAAGAGCCATTGCGTCGTCGACATTGGCCGTTGCGAGGCCATCGACGCCGAGCGATTCGAGGTGCCGACCTACGACCGCTGCCCCATGCCCGTATGCGTTCGCCTTGACGGGGACGAGCAGCTTGACTGGTCGACCGGCGCGTTCGCGGATCAACGCAATGTTGTGCGTGATTGCACTGAGGTCCACCTCGGCCCATGTCGGTCGGGCATCGGCGTAGCCGCACTGTTCGTCGACCGATTCGGAAGTGGTCACGGCGACAGTACCGAGTCGGCGAGCGCTTCCAAGCAGTTCGCATGCAGCGGCTCCAATGCCGGTAGATCGCGATCGTCGTACACGATGTGTTTCGCACGCGTACTCGGGCTGGTCGCCTTGTTCGACATTGCGTTGTAGGTCAGGGTGATCATTCGCCGCGGCCACGGCGACAGGTTGGCTGTCGAGCCATGCAGCGTATTGACGTGCATGAAAATGGCCGACCCGGCCGGGCCGGTGGGGGCAATGATGCCGCTCTTACTGACCTGGTCAGTGACAGTTTCCACATCGGCGTAGCGAAACGAGTACGACGTGCCTCTGTCAGAGACTTCCGGTCTGTCGGCGACATGCAGGTACGAGCCTGGCACAACCATCAGGGGGCCGTTCAGGTTGTTGACCTCGTCGAGGAATATCAGCGTGTTGAGCATCCTGGGTGTCGGAATGTGGTCGTCGTAGTGGTAGCCGGGGTAGTCCTGATGCCAGAACCACACATCGCCGTTGAAGCTCGCCTTGTTGTTCACGCCCATCTGGAACACGTACACGTCGTCGTCGAGCAACGCTTGTGCCGCGGCGAGCAATGTCGGATGAGCGATCAGTCGTTCGAAGACGTCGCTGAAGAGATGTGGGTTGACGATCGTTCGAACGGTTCTCTCGTCTTTCTCGAGTACGAAGCGATCGGCGCGCCGCTGGCCCGCCAGCAACCGATCGGTCTCGCTGACGAGAACGTTGGCTTCGATGGCCGACAGCAGGCCAGGACGAAAGGCGTACCCATCCCGTTGGTAGTCAGAGGCCAGTTCGTGCAACATGCGAGAACGTACCACGCCAAACACCTGCTCACGGCACTTGAGTGACACGTGTCTCTGGCCGCATTCGAAACCTTCCGTGCCGCCCAAGCGTTCTTTTCGTAACGTATCCGTAATATTTGTCATCCGTTTGTCATGAAAGACGGAAGACAACAAGCCGAAGGAGATCGCATGATCGATGTCGCCGACCATGACATCCGCACCCGCGAGCGTCCCAGCTCCGCAGCAAGCCGAACTACTGCTTCCCAGCCGCCCCAGTCGCAATCGTCGCCTCACCACCACGGCCATCTCACCGCGGCCGTGGTTCTGCTACCCCTGCGTATCTTCCTGGCTGCCGGCTGGCTGCGCGCCGGCGCCGAAAAGCTCATCGAGCCGCAATGGTGGAACGGGGATCAGCTGCGCACGTTCCTCGGTGCACAACACGACGAGGCACTTCCGTTCTTCCGTCCCGTCATGGAACACCTCATCGCTCCCGCAGCGACCGTCGTCGCAATCGTTGTCGTGCTGACCCAGATCGGGTGCGGCCTCGCGATCGGGCTAGGGAAACACCTTCGGCTTGCGTTGCGATGGGCGTTCCTGATGAACGTCATCTTCATATTGGCCGGGAGAGTGAATCCGTCCGCGTTCTACCTCGTGATGGAGATCGTCCTGCTGTTCGCCGTTGCCGACGGCACGATCGGCGTGCGGCCAACGGTGCCGTCGTGGCGAACGGTGGCAACGGCAGGTGTATCCGCCGGGCTCGCGGCCGCAGTCGTGCCCTTTATCCGCACGATTGAGCCGGCCAAGGTGATCGACGACCCGGCGATGATGCTGGTCTTCCTCGGACTCGTCATTGCTGCAACGTTGATGGCTCGCCGAGCGATGTATCGCCCGCCGACGTACTTCAAGGGTCTGTGGACCACGTGGATGGCGGGATGGATGCACGCCAAGCCGACGAAGGTGGTTCGCAAAGACTACGAGCGTCGATACGCGCCACGAGACCGTGGATTCGCGCCACCGCGCCGCGGGACTGCGGCCAGGCTTCCTCCCTTGCCTCAGCGCGATGCGACGCGCAGGACCGTGACGCCAACGACAAGCGACAGGCGGGCATAGCCGCGCCCCGACGTTCACGAAGGGTCGTTGGACCCTAGCGAGAGCCAAGTCGCTCGGCGTGTGATGGAGGCATGAAGAAGGTTGTCATCCTTGGCGGTGGCACCGGTGGCACGCTTGTTGCCAACCGCCTGCGCAAGCTGGCCGGTGCCGACGAGATGGAGATCATTGTCGTTGATCTCGACAACCGGCACGTGTACCAGCCCGGTCTGTTGTTCGTGCCATTCGGTCTGACGCATCCAGAGGACATCGTCAGAGCGCGGGCACGCCAGCTTCGCGGCGACATCACCTTCATCGAGTCGGCGATCGAACGGGTCGAGACCGAGACCAATGAGGTTCATCTGATCAACGGCCAGGTCCACGCGTACGACGTCTTGGTTGTGGCGACAGGCGCAATGCTGGCGCCAGAAGAGACCGAAGGACTGACGGGGCCCGGATGGATGGAGCGGATGTTCACGTTCTACTCCCCGGAAGGCGCCACCGCACTCGAGGTTGCCCTGACCAATTTCGAGCGCGGCCGGCTCGTGGTCAATGTCATCGACATGCCGATCAAATGCCCCGTCGCGCCGCTCGAGTTCTGCTTCCTCGCCGACTGGTACTTCCGCGAGCGAGGGATCCGCGACCAGGTCGAACTAACCTACGTCACGCCCCTCGACGGCGCGTTCACCAAGCCGGTGGCCGCACAGCACCTCGCCGGCATGCTGGCCGAGAAAGGCGTCGAACTGGTCACCGAGTTCAACACGGGCGAAGTCGACGGCACTGCAGGAAAGCTGGTTTCCTACGACGGGCGTCAAGTCGAATTCGATCTTGCCGTCGTTGTTCCGCTGCATAGCGGCGCGGCGTACATCGGTCGGTCGCCAGGACTCGGCGATGCGTTGAGCTTCATCCCGACAGACGCACACACAATGCAGTCCGAGGTCGCGCCGAACGTGTTCGTGATCGGCGACGCCGCCAACGTTCCCACGTCCAAGGCCGGCTCGGTCACCCATTTCGAGGGCGAAACGGTGGTGGAAAATGTGCGTCACTTCCTGGCCAGCGAACCGCTCGTCGCAGGCTTCGACGGCCACGCCAACTGCTTCATCGAGACCGGCTTCAGCAAGGCATTGCTGATCGATTTCAACTACGACATCGAGCCGTTGCCAGGGCACTATCCCACAGCTGTCGGCCTGCCGCTGCTGAAGGAATCGCGGATGAACCACCTCGGCAAGCTGATGTTCCAGTGGTTCTACTGGCACGGCCTGCTTCCCGGCCGAGACATCCCCGGTATCGGCTCGAACATGCCCACAGCCGGCAAGTCGATGGCCGCCGCCCAGTCAAAAGGAAACTGATCATGTCCAACAGCACAATCGCCGACATTGACGTCGAACTGAACGACGAAGGATTCTTCAGCCACCCCGAACAGTGGACCGAAGCCATGGCCCCCGAGCTCGCTCGACGTGATGGCATCGACGAGCTGACCGAGCCGCACTGGACCGTCATCCGGTTCGTGCGAGCTGAGTACTTCGCCAAGGGCACCGGCCCCACCGTGCGGATCCTGGGCACGACATCCGGCGTGTCCGTGAAGGAGCTGTACCAGTTGTTCCCGAAGGGGCCAGCCAAGATCGCAGCACGCATCGCCGGCATCCCCAAGCCGCGCGGCTGCATCTGATCCGCTCGGGCTCGACCACATTCTCTGAAAGGAATCGCCATGAGTGACGCAATCACCAAGGTCTCGATCATCATCTCGAGGGGATCCCTCGACGGCATCTATCCTGGGCTCATCATGGCGAACGGCGCCCGCGCCGAAGGCATGGAGGCCAACCTCTTCTTCACGTTCTTCGGCCTCGACGCCATTCACAAGGCCCGACACGAGCACATCAAGCTCTCCACCGTCGGCAACCCCGGGCTGCACATGCCGACCATGGTCGGTGGCATCCCAGGCGTCTCCACAGCCGTGACCCACTTCATGAACCACAAGATGGAAAAGCTCGACATCCCATCGATCCCCGAGTTCATCGAAATGATCTCTGACACCGGTGCAGGTCTGTATGCCTGCATGGCGTCGGTCGATCTGTTCGGGCTCGAGAAGAACGACCTCATTCCGCAGGTCAACGACATCATCACCGTCGGCGAGTTCTACGACAAGGCCGCTGGGGGACAGATCATCTTCACCTGATCAACCATCAACTCCTAGATTGAGTTCCGTGATACGCCCGGTCGAAACCCCATTGTTGCGTCATATCCGTGAGGCGGTCATCGGCGACGACCAGGTGATGGACGGCCCCTACGGCCCCCATCGAGTCACCTACGCCGACTACACAGCGTCGGGTCGGGCATTGAGCTTCATCGAAGACTTCATCCGCGACGAGGTCCTGCCGCGCTACGCCAACACACACACCGAGTCGTCAGGTACCGGTCTGCAGACGACTCGACTGCGTGAAGACGCTCGCACCATCATCAGCGACGCGGTCGGTGGCGATCAGGAAACCTGCGTGATCTTCTGCGGGTCCGGAGCCACCGGTGCGATCGACAAGTTGATCGGCATCATGAACCTTCGGCTCCCGGCTGATCTCGATGACCGCTACCACCTGTCGCAGTGCATCCCGGCTGGTGAGCGTCCGATCATCTTCGTCGGACCGTTCGAGCATCATTCCAACGAGCTGCCGTGGCGCGAATCGATCGCCGATGTCGTGACCATCCCCGAAGACGGCGACGGCCACATCGACTTGACGCAACTCGAGGCGGAGCTGATCGCCAACGCCGACCGCGTGCTGAAGATCGGATCGTTCTCGGCCGCGTCGAACGTCACGGGCATCGTGTCCAATACGTGCGCCATCGCCGACCTCCTCCATCGTCACGGAGCGCTGTCGTTCTGGGACTTCGCGGCTGCCGGCCCGTACGTCGACATCGAGATGTACCCGCAATGCGCTGAACATCCGCAGGCGTACAAGGATGCTGTGTTTCTGAGCCCGCACAAGTTTGTCGGCGGCCCTGGCACACCAGGAGTGCTCGTCGCTCGGCGCTCGCTGCTGCGCAACCGCGTGCCCGACGTCGTCGGCGGCGGAACCGTGGCCTATGTCAATCCCACCGAGCATCGATACCTCGACGACCCGGTGCATCGCGAGGAGGGCGGCACTCCGGCCATCATCGAGTCGATCCGGGCAGGTTTGGTCTTCCAGTTGAAGCAGGCCGTCGGCGTCGCAACCATCAAGGAGCACGAGGAGTCGTACTGGCGACGCGCCGTCGCGACCTGGGCGGCCAACCCGGCAATGCAGGTGCTCGGCAACACGTGTTCCGACCGACTGTCGATCCTGTCGTTCGTCGTGAAGCGGCCAGGCGGCCGCTATCTCCACCACAATTACGTCGTCGCCCTGCTCAGCGACCTGTTCGGCATCCAGTCTCGCGGCGGATGCTCGTGCGCAGGGCCGTACGGTCACCGATTACTCGGTATCGACATCGAGCGCTCGCATGAGTTCGAGCGCGAGATCACGCAGGG
>JAYTZE010000177.1:0-1931 GCA_043742385.1 Ilumatobacteraceae bacterium | reverse complement strand
GGTGCTGCAGCACGCCAGCTCCGGCCGTGGCAGCATCCTGCAGGGCGACGGCGTTGCGAGCGGCCAGTGGTACCTTGCCGCCCACGACGAACTGCTCGATCGGGCCGTGGTGCTCGCCGACGGCCGGCCGATCGTGGCGCTCACCATCCGCCCGCCGGAGGGAGAGATTCCGCCGAGCGGTACCGACGAGTTCGCGTCGCGGGCCGAGCGCTTGGGTCTGCTGGTGCTGTGTATCGATCCCCGCGCCGGGTCGCCGGCGTCGGTGACCGTCAGTTGACGGGCTCCGTCCACAGCACTCAGAACCCGGTGTCATTACTCGAGCCGAAACTGGTATTGGCGAGAATGAGCACCGTCATCGCGATACCAATGGCCATCAACGCCAACGCTTGACCACGTCGGGCCGGTTTCTTGAGATTGATGCCGCCGACGATGATGCCGATGATGCCGATGCACGGGATGAGGCTGACGATCAGCAGCGTAACGAAGGTGCCGGTGTCCCATTTGCCCGCTGGTGCCCCTGGTGTGACCGACTGAACAGAAGCGCTGACGATCGATTGTTGCTGGGCTAAAACGGGCGCGTCAAGGCCTTGTTGCCCTCCTCGGGAAACGTGGTTGGTCCACGTCGTTCCGTCCCAGTACCTCTGGTCATATCGTCGGTACGGATCGGTATACCAGCCCGGCCGGACGGCCCCCGGTGCTGCTGTGGAGGTGGACTGCGTCGCCGGAGCCGTACGCGGCACCGGCGACGCGCTCAACATTGTCGCTACGGTCGGTGACGACGACAGCAACGCGTCGATCTCCTTTCCGATCGACTCCGTGATGTCGCCCCGGCTGCGAAGGCGTCGGATCAATTCGGTGGCGCTGTCACGGTCATCGTCGTCGCTGAGATGGGCGCGGAGCTCGCTGAGCAGCAGTGATTGCTGCTGGAAGGTGAGGCTCAACTCGTCGACCCGCTCACGAAACGTGTTCATGTACGACATCGGCACCGGCGGACCGGCAGGGAGTGGCTCTGGAAGTGGGCCACCTGGCCGCGTGAGAGAGAGGGAGGTCACCAAACTGATGGCCGCGTCGGGTGTGCGCTCGATGTAATCGAGGATCTGGGCGTTGGCGATGACCGGCGGTGTCATTTGTGGCGAGACGCGACCAACCATGATCGGCAGGACAGCGCGATTGCAGGCGACGGCGTAGTGCAGCTCGGCGGCGCACGCCTTCGAGGTCAACCAGTCGGGACTGAGGGCAACAACAAACAGGTCAGCACCGCGAATGGTGCCCAGGATCGTTTCCCACCAGCTCTGACCGCCCGTCAGTTCTTCATCGAGCCACACATCGTGGCGCGCTCGTCGGATGTCTTGCAGCAACGCTTCCACGGCCTCGCGGTCGCGACGGGCGTAGCTCACGAAGATCCTCAATGACCCCTCCGTTCGTGCTATACGAATCGTAGAGCGCGCGGAGCGACTTGGAAATACCACTTTGTGTATTCGGGGCGTGCATCCCCAGTCGCAGCTGACGCCCTTTCCCTCGGAATGTGCACCACGTAACATCCGCTGCCGGCACATCCACGTCACGAAGGAAGTCGCCATGACAGTGTTCTTGAGCTATGCGCACCAAGATGTTGAACTTGCGGCTGCCCTGCGGCAGGACCTCGAAGACATCGGACAGTCGGTGTGGCTCGACGAGAGTTTGCACGGAGGGCAGCTGTGGTGGGACGAGATCCTTCGCCAGCTCGGTGAGTGCCACCTGTTCATTCTGGCCGTCAGCCTCCACTCGCTCGCCTCGGAAGCGTGCGTGGCGGAGTGGGAGTACGCAGCGGCCTTGAACCGGCCGTTTCTGCCCGTCCGACTCGACAACACGGACTGGACGACCGCGCCTGCGGCCATGAGGGAGTCGCAGCACATCGACTTCCAGGTCGGCAATGTTCAAAGCACCAAGTC
>JAYTZE010000176.1:0-7834 GCA_043742385.1 Ilumatobacteraceae bacterium | reverse complement strand
CGTCCGGCGCGGCGAGCGAAGCGGAGGCCATGCCCGCCACCAGCGACCAACTGCAACACGATGAGATATCGCTCGTGCCGGAGGTGGCTCCCGGCGTCGCCGTGCGCTGGGCCGACGTCGCATCACCGTGGCTGGCGACCGTCGGCGGCGATCCGCACGGTGCGCGCTACGAGGCCTCTGTTGTCGCCCGCGTCGCCCTCCGCTACGACGACGACAAAGCCGACCTCGTGCACGACGCCGAATACGAGGCCGTCGTGTTCCCACTCGTGGACCCAGTCGACGTCTCCTCTTGCATCGCTGTCGACTACGACGATCGTGATCTGCGAACCGAGGCACCAAGTCCATGCGTGTATCGGTTGCCAAACGCCGCCGTGAAGAACAAGACGTTCTGGACCCGGGTCGAGCGAGACCTGATCGATTGCCTCGTCAGGTCGCGCACGGTCGACCTGCAGGCCAATCGTGAGTTGAAGATGTACGGGCGACCGGGCGAGAGCAACGACGAGTTCACGACTCGCTGCCTCACGGCTGCCAACGATCTCGCCGACAGGGAAACAGCTGCGCTTCGCACCAAGTACTCCGACAAGGTCACGCGACTGCAGGGTCAGATCCAAGCAGCAGAGGATCGTGCCGAACTCCTGGAGACCCAGCAGAAGGGTCGCCGCAGCGAAGAGATGCTGTCGACGGCCGGCTCGATCCTCGGCGGTCTGCTCGGCGGGCGCCGCAGTCGTGGCGGTCTGCTCGGTTCGATTCTGGGCAAGGCGGGCGGCGCCGCCGGCCGACGGACGCGAACGGCCGCGGCCGGCGATCGATTGGATGCCGCCGAGAACAAGCTCGACGCCCTGCATCAGCAGCTCGAGGAGCTCGAAGTTGAGTTGACCCAGGAGGTCACCGACATCGATGCCAAGTGGATGGCGACCGCGAAGAACATCAGCATGTTGCAGGTCGGGCTGGAACGCACCGACGTCAAAATCACCCAACTCGCCCTGGTATGGATCCCGGTGCCCTAGATCTGCAATCAAGCAGCAGAATGCAGGCAATGCAGCTATGATGCAGGCATGCCAGTTGCTGTCACGATTCGCAATGTGCCTGACCAGGTACGCAACGAACTCGCCTCACGGGCGGCAGCCAAAGGCTGGTCCCTGCAGGAGTTTCTACTATCCGAGCTGATCGTCCTCAGTGAACGACCCAACAACGCCGAGCTGATTACTCGAGCGCGGCAGCGACTCGCCGAGCCCGGACCCACGGTCGAGCAGATCCTGAAGGCGCGCGACGAAGACCGTCGATGATCGTCATCGACTCCAGCGTTCTTGTTGCAGCCCTTTTGTCGGACCACGACTTCGGTGAGTGGGCCGCGCGCGCGGTCGCCAGTATGGAACTTGGTGCACCATCACTCGCCGCGTTCGAGAGTGCCAACATCATTCGTCGGCATGCTGCAGCAGGGCTCATACCCGCTCGACTGGCCGAAGCCGCCCATCGCGACCTCGCCCTGCTTACCGTTGAGTACTGGCCGTATCACGCGGTCGCCGCCCGTTGCTGGGAGTTGCGGCACAACCTCACCATCTACGACGCGTCGTTTGTCGCGATGGCCGAGGCAACTCGGTCGCCGCTGTACACCCTCGATCAGAGACTGGCCGCAGCCACCGGGCCAACCTGTGAGTTCATCACGCCGGGCTGAGTTCGGCAGCAAGGTGAGATGAATGGGAGGCAAATTGCCCATTACATGTAGTGGTCTCCAGTGTGAGGCATCACCATTTCACGGCGGGTCTCAGTTCCAACCCGCTCCGATCGGACACTCGGCGCTACTCGTAGTTGTCCGAGTGTCTCCGGCCCACCCGGGATGTACGGAAACACTCCGACGGAAGCCAGATCGCGCCGTGCCTGCTGACGTGGGCGCGGGAACTGAGACGGATTTCGCCCAGAGAACCGTTCCACCTGTCGCCGTGACATGCGCACCTGTCGAGCCAGAAAATGTATATGGGCAGGCCGAGAGTTCGGTCCACTCGATCGCACCATGCAGGGAGACCTAGAGCGGACCGAAGCGAGCGAGGTCGCCCTCGTCCGGCGCGAGGGTCGACGGACCGACGTGCGAGTCGAGCCAGGCATTCATCGGCGCAGCAGCATCCCAGGTGTCGCGTACTCGCTTCACCACTGCCTTCGTCTGCATCCATCCCGCCGGCTTCCAGTGTCGAATTGCGATGAGACCCTTCAACCGCAGCAACTCGATTCGCGGGTGATCCCTCGCGTACCCACGCGGCGCAGTCTTCAACGAACTGATCGCCGTGAACTCGAGGCCCTTCTTGCCCAAACTGTCGGTTATCGCGACGATCTCGGCGCCGACCGCGTCGCTGTCGAGCGCATGACGAAAGCGATCGAGTTGGTCGCTGGCCATGTCGTAATAACCGGAGCCGGCGAGGATCCCAGTCGACGAGAACTGCACGTAGAACCCTGCTCCACCTTGTGACTCCCCGTAGGCGCCGATGTGGTCCTTGTACGGCGTCTTGTCCTTGGAGAAGCGCACGTCCTTGTGAGGACGGAAAACGTGGAAGGGCCCGTGGTCGGCGAGCTCGTCGAGCAGGGCCAGCATCGGCGCGCGGACAGCTCGCTCGAAGACCGGCTTGTTCGCCCGCCAATAGGTCCTGGAGTTGTCAGCGATCAGTCCTTCGTAGAACCGCATCGCCTCGTCGGGAAAGCCTATGAACGCCATCGGCGCGACTGTAGAGGCCGCCAAGGGTGCCGTAATAGTGTCGTGCCGTGACCGTGTTGGCGATCGATCAGGGCACGTCGGCAACCAAGGCGGTGGTTGTCAGCGACGACGGCGAAGTGCTCTCGCTGGCCGAGGCGTCGATCGACGTTCGAGCATCGTCAGATGGTGCCGTCGAACTCGACCCTGAAGCGTTGTGGGCCAGCGTGATCGCGGCCGGCACTGAGGCGTTGGCTGCTGCCGGGCATCCGAGTCTGACTGCGATCGGGCTGGCCAACCAGGGTGAGACTGTGATGGCATGGGACCGATCGACGGGCACATCGAGCGGGGCAGCGATCGTCTGGCAGGATCGTCGCTCCGAGGTCATATGCGAACGCCTCCGCGATCACGCCGGGTTTCTCGCCGAACACACCGGCCTCGAACTCGACCCGTACTTCGTCGCCCCGAAGATCGTGTGGCTGCGCGAGCAGGTCGGTGGCGGACCGACGATCTCGACCACCGATACGTGGATGCTGCATCGGCTCTGTGGCGCGTTCGCGACCGATATCGCCACTGCGGGCCGATCGCTGCTGCTCGACCTCGACACCGGAGAGTGGAGCGAGCGCGCCTGCGAGATCTTCAGTATTGATCCGACGACGCTGCCCATAGTCGTCGGCAACGCCCAACCGCTCGGCGAGTGTTCGCTGTTCGGTGGCTCGGTGCCCGTCACCGGAACCTGTGTCGACCAACAAGCTGCACTGTTCGCCGAGCACTGTCACGAGGCCGGTGAAGCCAAATGTACGTACGGCACTGGAGCGTTCATGCTGGCCTGCACCGGCGACAAGCCGACTCGGTCGAGCAACGGTCTGGTCGGTTGCCCGGCGTGGCGGATCGGCGACCACCTGACCTACTGCCTCGACGGCCAGGTGTACACGGTGGGCGCGGCGGTCACCTGGCTGATCGACATGGGCATCATGTCCGAGCCCGCCGACCTCGATCGGCTCGGCGCCTCGGTCGAGGGAACAGGCGGCGTCACCTTTGTCCCCGCACTCGCCGGTCTGGCAGCGCCATATTGGAAACCGCAGGCCAAGGCTTCGTTCACGGGCATGACGCTGGGCACCGAACGCGGCCACCTGGTTCGGGCCGCGATCGAGGGAATCACGGCTCAGGTCGCCCTGCTCGCCCAGGCAGCCGGACGCGATCTCGGCTCGCCGCTGACCCGGCTTCGTGTTGACGGTGGACTGACGCGTAGCCGCGTGCTGCTGCAGACCCAGGCCGACCTGCTGCAAGCTCCCGTCGAGGTCTACCCCTCACCGCACGCGACCGCCCTTGGCGTCGCCGCCTTCGCCGATCTGGGCGCCAATCCAACCTCGCAGGACCAGCTCAGCTCCGCGGTGTGGCGCCCAGATGTCGTGGTGGAACCGCGCATCGGCGCCAATGAGGCCGCCGAGCGCCTGGCCGCGTGGCAACGGGTCGCGGCAGCGACGATGGACCTGTGAGCACCGACGACCGACGCGGCCATAGCGACACGATCTACGACGTCGTCGTCGTGGGAGGTGGCGTGGTCGGCTGTGCAGCGGCTCGCCTGCTCTCACATCACGATCTCTCCATCGCGCTCCTCGAGGCTGGGCCCGATCTCGGCGCAGGGACGAGCAAGGCGAACACGGCAATTCTGCACACCGGGTTCGACGCGACGCCTGGGTCGATCGAGGCGCGGCTCGTCGCCCGCGGCTATGCACTGTTGCGCGAGTACGCGCCGTCGGTTGGCATTTCGATCGAAGAGGTCGGCGCCTTGCTGGTTGCGTGGGACGACGAGCAGGCGGCGGCCCTCGCCAAGATCGATGCGAAGGCCAAGGCCAACGGGTACCAGCACACCCAGATCGTGGATCACACGACGGTGTACGAGAACGAGCCACACCTCGGCCCGGGAGCAACCGGCGGGATGATCGTTCCCGATGAGCACATCATCGATCCATGGTCGACCCCGCTGGCGTTTGCCCACGAAGCGCTGGCAAACGGCGCGCATGTAGTCGTGAATCGCGACGTGGCAGCGTGCGACCCGGGCACCGACGTCACCACGATCACTTCAGCTGATGGACAACAAATCCGCTGTCGATTCGTCGTCAATGCCGCTGGCCTCCGAGGCGATGACCTACACCGCTCGCTGGGTCTCGATGGGTTCACGATCCGGCCGCGCCGCGGTGAACTGATCGTGTTCGACAAGCTCGCCCGACCGCTGTTGAACGGCACGGTGCTTCCGGTGCCGACATCGCACACCAAAGGTGTGCTCGTCGCTCCTACCGTGTTCGGCAATGTGATGCTCGGACCGACGGCCGATGACATCGACGACAAGGGCGCGACAGGCTCGACACGCGGCGGCATCGACAGTCTGCTCGAGAAGGGGCGCCGAATACTTCCTGCGCTGATCGATGAAGAAGTGACCGCCGTGTACGCCGGGCTCCGGGCAGCCACAGAGCACAGCGACTACCAGATCAGCCACGAAACAGATCTGCGGTACGTATGCCTTGGCGGCATCCGCTCAACGGGTCTGACTGCGGCGATGGCGCTGGCCGAAGAAGCGCTCGCCAGATTGGTCGAGTGCGGGCTCACCGCCAGTCGCAAGGAGGAGCTCAATGCGATCCGTATGATGCCGCTCGGCGAGGTTGGTGAACGGCCGTACCAACGTGGAGGACAGATCGTCTGCCACTGCGAACGGGTGACTGTCGGAGAGGTGACAGCGGCGTGTACCGCTGCGGTTCCTGCAGTCGACTTCGACGGATTGCGTCGGCGCACACGAGCGTTGGCCGGACGCTGCCAGGGCTTCTACTGCCAAGCCGAACTGTGCAAGCTCACCGGGTGGAGCGTGGCACCGTGAGCCTGACGGATCGCAGCGTCGCGATCGTCGGTGGCGGGCCCTCTGGACTCTCGGCTGCCATCGCCTTGCGCCGCCTCGGGGTCGGCACCGTAACGGTCTACGAGCGCGAGCAGCAGGCCGGCGGAATCCCTCGGCACACCAATCATCTCGGCTTCGGAATGCTCGATCTGCATCGGCTGATGTCGGGTCCGCGCTATGCCCGAACGTTGGTCGAACGAGCCACACGGGCCGACGTCGATCTGCGGCGCGGCGCTGCCGTGTTCTCGCTCGACGACCTCGACGCCGACGCCGTCATCCTCGCCACCGGCGTTCGCGAACGACCCCGCGCGGCGCGGCTCGTCCCCGGCGACAGACCTTCCGGGATCTTCACCACCGGGTCGCTACAGCAACTGGCGATGGCCGGTCTGCGGGTTGGCACGAGAGCAGTGATCGTCGGCGCCGAGCACGTCAGCTTCTCGGCAATCCTGACTCTCGCCCACGTCGGTTGCCGATCCGTCGCGATGGTGACACCGCTCCGCCACCACCAGTCGTATCGCGTGCTGAGGCTTGCGGCCGCGACAGCGCGCCGAGTACCCGTGCTCACAGGTGTCGACATCGCCGAGATCGTCGGTCGACGACGGGTGGAGCATGTCGTGTTGACCGATGGGCGCACGATCGAGTGCGACACCGTGGTGTTCACCGGCGACTGGATCCCCGACAACGAGCTGGCGCGTCACAGCGGGTTGACGATGAATCCGGCGATCAACGGGCCGTCCGTCGACGAGGCCTTCCGAACATCTCGCGACCGCGTGTTCGCGATCGGCAACCTCGTCCACAAGGTCGCCACCGCCGACCGATGCGCGCTCGACGGCAGGGCGGTAGCTGCGGAGGTTGTGACGTCAATTTCTTGATGAAGGACTACGAACATACGTTCGTTGTCCCGATAGGTTGCGGGATGGGCGCCAAACGCAGTTGGACCGATGAAGACCTGATTGATGCTGTCCAGCGATCTCGCTCATTCTCGGAAGTGATCACTCGGCTCGGCCTGAATCAGGGCGGCGGCACTCACCAGCACATCAAACTTCACGTCCGGCGATTGGGTCTTCAGTTCGCGCACCACGATCCGAGGGCTTGGATGCGCGACCCCGGTGCAAACACGGGAGGTCGACCTATGCCCCTTGAGCAGATCCTGGTCCGCAATTCCACCTACACCTCAAGCGGGCGACTGCGTGGGCGGCTGATCCGGTCAGGTTTGAAGGAGGCCCGTTGCGAAGCCTGCGGATTGACGGAGTGGCGAGGCCATCCGATTCAGCTTGAGCTGGATCACATTGACGGTGATCGTTCAAACAACTCACTTCTGAATCTTCGTATGCTCTGTTCGAATTGCCACGCGCAAACGGAGACGTGGTGCAGGCAGAAGCCGACGTAGCCCAATGGCAGAGGCACAGCGCTTAGGACGCTGCAAGTGAGAGTTCGAGTCTCTCCGTCGGCACTAGTGAAGATCGACATCCAATTCAGCCCCGGCGCCAACGACTGGCCTGCACTCCGCGACGCGGTGCTGCGCGCCGAGGCTGATGGCTACGACACCACCTGGGTGTTCGACCACTTCGACGGGGCAATGCTGCACGGCGACCGGCCGATGCTCGAGTGCTTCACCCTTCTTGGCGCTCTGGCAGTGGTGACCAGCACGATCGGTCTGGGCACGTTGGTTGCCAACGTGGCCAATCGCCATCCCGCGGTGCTGGCCGCAGCCGCATCGAGCGTGCAAAGAATCAGCGGTGGACGATTGACGCTCGGCCTCGGTGCCGGATCATCACCCAACAGCAAGTGGAGCAGCGAGCACGTTGCTCGCAGCATTCCCCTCCACGCCGATATCGCCAATCGTCACGCCGCGGTCGTCGAGCAGATCCGACTCGTCCGCGCGCTTCCAGAACCCATGCGCATCATCGTCGGCGTCAACAGTGTCCGACTGGCAACCATCGCCGGGCAGATCGCCGACGGCATCAACGTGCGAATGACCAGCGAGCGGGCCGGTGAATTCGTCGACGCGGCGCGAGACGCGGCCGGTGACCGCCCGTTCGAGGTCAGTGGATGGACGTTCGAGGGCCCCGACGACGTGCGCCAGCAGGCCGATGACTTGAAACTGGACCGTCTGATCCTGACTCGATTGGGGGCGATCACATGAAGGTCTCCGAGTTGTCGACTCCCGCACTGCTGATCGATGCCGCCGCCCTCGAGCACAACCTCACGACCATGGCTAACGTGCTGCCCGGCAGCCGACTGCGACCGCACGTAAAGGC